>CAZLDZ010000117.1:0-3744 GCA_964558435.1 uncultured bacterium | reverse complement strand
AATGACGTATCGATTGGAGGCACGCTCCTTTGGGATACTGAGGAATATAATTTTTCTTCCTACATTCAGTTTCAAGAAAATCCTCGTCAAAGGAAAAAAACTGCGGAAGAGCTTGAAAAACAAGGTGAGGAAGACCGCAAAATTTTTGAACGGGAACTTTTACGGTTGGAAATGAGTCTGAAGCTTCTTTCTCCATCTGCCAAAACGCGGATCGCCCTCACCCACTACCCCCCCATCGGGGCAGACTTAAAGCCTTCCAAGGCTTCGGCGCTTCTTGAAAAATATAACATCCAGATTTGCGTCTTTGGCCACCTCCACAACATACGCAAAGATAAACCTTTATTTGGAGAAGTCCGCGGGGTGCGCTACATCCTTTCTTCGTGTGACTTTCTCGATTTCAAGCCCCTGAAAATTTGTTAACCTACAAGTCATGCAAAACACAGAGAATGATGAGAAGGATATAATGATGAAATGATGGATATTTTCTTATTTTATCCTTCAAATCATTACATCATTTCATCGTTTTTATTCCTCTGTGGTTCTTATCTCTGCGGTAAAAATTCTTCCAAACTTATTCGCAAAACGTTGAGGGAAAACCACAGAGACACGAACCACAGAGTAAGAAAAAAAATTATGTAATTTTCCAAACTCGACTTCTTGAAAAGAAGTCCATCGTGTAAGCTTTCTCTCCTAGATGAAAAGACGCTCCTATCTCTTACTTGAGTTGATGGTTGCTTTTGCGCTTCTTGTGATGTGCATCGTTCCCCTTGTGCGCAGCCCCATGCACCTCATGCGGGAACATCTACAATCTATAAAAAAGGCATCCCTTGCTCGGGAAGCCCACTTCGCCTTCTCGAAAGTGAAAGCCTTTCTTTATCAAAACGAAGAAAAGGGGATTTCTTGGCAGCAGATTTCCCGAGACGCCCCCTCAAAAAAAGAGAAGAGGCCTCCAGACTTTGAAGAAATCGTTGATGTTTTTATTCCGGCAAAAACGCCTTACATAAAAAAAGTCTATCTCTTCAAGGCCGATAAAAAAGAAGAGGACGCATCGCTCCGTCTCCTAAAAGTGCGGATCACTTTTGAGCCAAAAAGAAAAAGTAAAAAGAAACCAAAACTCGAGCAATTTGAATGGGTTGTGTGCGCAAAAAAAGAAAAAAAAGCCTGAGACAGTCTCTGACCCTGCTTGAGGTCATGATCGCGCTTTCACTCACATCGGTGATGCTTTTTTTTCTATTCGGTTTTTTCCGAGAAATTACCGTCAAAAATCATGAAGCTGAAAAGATTCAAGAAAAGTTCTTTTCTCAAGAAAAAGCTCATATGCGACTCTCGGGCCTTTTTTCAGAATTTTTGGAATTCAGTGATGCACAAGCTCTTCTTTATACAGATGTAAAGGAAGCCTCTCCTTCCCTTTTAGGAACATTTTATGCGCCAGTCGATGCAGATCCTCTTTTCTCGGGTGCTCTTTTGGCCACGCTCTATCTTTCCCGAAAAGGAGCTTTAGAATTAGAAATTTCTCCTCTTGGGGAAGAAGGAAAAAGTAAAAAAGAAACTCTTCTCGAAAATATCCAAGAGATCGCCTTTTCTTTTTTTGATCTAGAGAAAAAGGTCTGGAAAGATAAATGGGAAAAAGGGTCTTCCCGTTTTCCTGCAATGATCCAGATCACTCTTACACAGAAAAATAAAGAGCCAAAATTGCACTTTGCCTTCTTTCTTAGCAGCGCTCAAACACCTCCGGTTTTTAAAACATGAATATTCTTATTCTGGTCTCTAGTTTTCTCGTGATTCTGGCACTCGGCGCTTATACGTTAACGAAAGAGAGCACAAGCGGAATGCAATCTCAAGCCCATTTTTCCACATTTTTGGCTTTAGAAAAAAAAGCGCACAATACAATCCAGAGGCATTTATATCGTCTTGCTTCTAACAAAACTTCATCTACAAACGAGCAAAAAGAAAAAAAGGAAAAAATTCTCATCAGCCGTACACCCAAAAACCCCACGGATCAATCTAAATTGAACTTGGCTTTTTTAATGGACGCACCATCCCCTGCTTTTTCAGCCCGTCTCTATGAAATTGCCGCATCTCTTCTTAGGACTCTTTATCAAGAGACAGAGATCGAAAAAACGGCATTAAAACTAGGGGTTGCTGATTTTGAATATCAGCTTCTAGATGCGCTCATTGAAAAAGGGAAAAAAGAAAAAGGAAAAAAAAGCTTCTCCTTTGAATCCCTTGTGCCAGAAAAAAATTCCCTTAAAGAGCTGTACATTAAAATGGTCAAAGGAACCCGCCTTTATGATCTTAATCACCACAAGGGCTACCCTCCACTTTCCGATTTTTTTGTGCTCGATAAAGACGCCAAGAAAAAAAATCCCCTTTTTTTCTGCTTCGCCTCTCCCTTGGTTTTAAAAGCTGCCTTTGGCGATGCCCTGGGACAACATATTTTAGACCACGAAACAAAAGGCCCCTTAACAAAAGACGAACTGCAGGCGCTTCTTTCCGATTACGGGGATCCGAACATGCAATTTGCCCTTGTTCAGCCGCTTTTTAGCTTTTCAAGAAAACACTCTGCTCTTAAAAAAATCGCGGTGAAAGATAAACGCAAGCCCATCTTTAAAAAGCAGGCAAAACTATCCTAAATTGTGAACCTTTTCCTTCTTGTGAGAGAGCAGAAATGGTCCCTTGATGCTTTTCAATGATCTCTTGCACAATCGAAAGACCCACACCTGTGCCTTCTCTTGTACCATCTCGATAAAAGCGCTCGAAAATACGCGCTAGACTCTTATCGGGAATCCCCTCTCCCCGATCCTGAATGGTCAAGTTCACGAGATTTTCACGTGTGTCTACCCCAATCGTGATGTGCGCAGGAGGCGGGGAGTATTTGATGGCATTTTCCAATAGATTCATGAAAGCAATTTCCAGAATATGGGCATCGGCCCTCACAACACCTTTGCCCTGAATGTCCACATCAAAATGTGTGTCTGGATATTTTTCTAAAAGCAGCTCCTGACAATTTCTTAACACGTTTTTTAGTTTGCACTGCCCAAATCGCAGTGCGCGATTTTCTAAATCTGCCAAATTAAGAAAGCCAGTCACAAGCCTTTCCATCCGGTTGCACGCATTTAAAATTTTTTTCGTGATTTCCAGAATTGTAGAGCGGGGAAGCTTAGGCAAATCCTGCAAAGTCTCTGCAAATCCTTGAATAATTGTGATAGGGGTCTTGAGCTCGTGAGAAACATCGGTGATGAAATTTTTGCCCCTCGCTAGAATATCGCGGTCAGAAGACCGATCTTCCAGGACAAGAATTGCCCCCTTTTTTCTTGGTGTTGCAACAAGTTCCACAACTTTTTGTTCATCACAAAAAGAATCACTCAAAATGACCCTCTTGTTTTGACATTCAGTAATAAGCCCTTCTGCTTTACACACAAGCGGAAGCCGTGGAAGATCTTGAAAAGTTCTATTGAGAAGTTCTTGCACGCCCAGCAGACGACAAGCGCGCACATTCGAAGCGACAACTCTTCGCCCCTCCACCACCACCACCCCCTCCTCCAACGCCTCCAAAACTTCCTGTTCCATAAAAAAAAATAATAAATGGTTTTGGTTTTTATTTTTTTTTATTTTGTTAAGGCTTCCATAGATCGGCTGCTCACGCACTCGTTTCGCTCCTCCGGAGCTACTCGTGTCAGTTCGCAGAGCCAGGTTGGGGATCTTAGCTCCCTAAATTGGCACTGCGACACGACGCGAGAAGGG
>CAZLDZ010000116.1:0-3744 GCA_964558435.1 uncultured bacterium | reverse complement strand
ATAAAATAGCGCTTAATCCAGATGTGAAAACAAATCTTCCGCTTCTTTCTGCACTTTTGGGGATTTGGAATCGCGATTTTTTAAAACACCCCACCGTGGCCATCATTCCTTACGCGCACGCGCTTTCTCGTTTTCCTGCGCACCTCCAGCAGCTCGATATGGAATCCAACGGGAAAAGAATCGATAAAGAAGGAAAACCGGTCACTTTTGAAACGGGCCCCATTATTTGGGGAGAGCCCGGAACAAATGGGCAGCACTCATTCTATCAGCTGATCCATCAAGGCACTACCGTTGTCCCACTAGAGCTCATCGGCTTTTATGCCAACCAAAGAGGGGAGGATCTTCTTGTTCATGGGACGACATCTCAAGAAAAGCTCCTTTCCAATCTTCTTGCCCAGGCTTTGGCGCTCGCCCAAGGGCAAAACAGGCAAATCCCAATAAAGTTTTTCCCGGAAATCGTCCGTCACGGATACTACTAGCCCAACGCCTAGATCCCTTCACTTTGGGTGCACTTTTAGCCTACTATGAACATAAAGTGGCTTTTCAGGGATTCATGTGGAACATCAATTCATTTGATCAGGAAGGGGTGCAGCTCGGCAAAGTACTCGCCTTAAAATTCATCGACCAATTTGCAGGGAAAAGAAGCAAAGGTAAGGTGGAGGATTTTCCTCTAGGAAAAGCACTGCTTTCCTTCGTGGATTTCGATAATAGAGTCGATCGCTAAGTCGAGGGTAGAAGTTGTCGGTGTTGTCAAAAAAACCTGACCAAGACCCGTGAGAGATTTTTGCACAAGATGATAACGGCGCGTGTCCAGGTGGATACCAAAATCATCGATCCCTAAAATAGGGGGGTAGCCGGTGAATTTTTTGAGCTCTTGCCACTCGGCAAGACGCAGGGCTGTCACAAGGCTTCTTTTTTGACCTTCTGAGGAGAAATTCTTTGCGGGTTTGCCATTCAAAAGTAGAATGAGATCGTCGCGGTGTGGCCCATAAAGAGTGGCAGCACAGGCCAGTTCTTTTTTGCGCATTTTTTTATATTTTTCCAGGATTGCTTCTACGCTAAACGGAGCATCGAGTGTTGAGTGATAATGCATTTCTACGTGATCTTCTCCACTGGAGAGAGCGTGCAGGCTTTTTTGCGCAAGCGGCTCAAGAGACAGGACAGCTTCTTGCCGTTTCTTGGTGAGAAAACAGGCAGAATGGGCAAGAGTTTTTTCCCACATCTCTAAACTTTCTTCGCGCCGTGTTTTGAGCAGTATATTTCTCTGTTTGACAGCTTTTAAAAACCGCCCCAAATGGTAAGTATACAAAGGATCGGTTTGTGCCAGATAAAGATCGAGAAAACGCCTGCGCTCCTGAGGGCTTCCTGTGACAAGCACAAGATCTTGCGGCGAAAGAAGCACACACGGAAGAAGGCCAAGAAGAAAAGAAAAAGAAGAGCGCACAGTTTCGTTGTAGTGCAGTTTGCGCACCTGCCCATCAAAAGACGCTTTTAAGACTTGAGAGACCCCATCTTTATAGAAGTGTCCCTCGAGATGGAAATAGGGATTTTCATAAGGAATCAGATCGCGGATTTCTTGTGTGCGGAAGGATCTTCCCGTGCATAAAAAATAGAGCGCCTCTAAGAGATTCGTTTTTCCCTGTGCATTTCCCCCGCGGATCAAGTTGAGGTAGGGGCTGAACTTCAGACTGACGCTTGCATAATTACGAAAACGCCACAAATGCAAACTCTCAAAGTACATAAAATAATTTTCTTCCTCTGTGGTTCTTATCTCTGTGGTAAAATCTTATTCTATCATTTAGAAGAAAACCACAGAGACAAGAACCACAGAGAAAAAATACAGGAATCAGTTTGTACCTTACAGGCGCATGGGCATTAAGACGCAGCGCACATTTGTGGAGTCTGTGATGAGGCCCGGGTTGTAGGCGTCTTTTACGGAAAGATGGATGATCTCATCTTTACTATGGCGTAAGATATCTAGGAAATAGTGCGCATTGAAAGCGATTTCCAGTTTTTCGCCGCTGTAGTTGACGGGCATACTGACAACGCCTTCGCCAATTTCTCCTGAGCCAGCTGTTAGGTGCAGAGCGCCATTTGTGAAGGTGAAACGGACCGAATTGGTGTCCGATGTAAACAGTGACACTTGGCGCAGTAAAGAAATCAACTCTTCGCGGTGCAGCACAAGAGGTGCCTCTTGTTTTTCAGGAATGACGCGTGCGGTATCGGGAAATTGTCCAGAAAGAAGTTTGCTCACGAGAATTGTGTCGCCAACTTCTACGGCAATTTTATCAGACATCAGAGTGAAGGTGCATACTTCTTCTTTTGCATCGAGGAGACGCGCAATTTCTTCAATCGCTTTCAAGGGAATGATGCAAGAAACATCGTCGGATGAGACTTCTTCCAGCTGTGCATGGATGAAGGAGAGCCGTTTTCCATCTGTTCCTGTGAATTCAGCGCGTGCTCCTTTTTTCTGTAGAAGAAGACCATTTAAAATTTGACGGCTATCATCGCGCGCCGCAGCAAAGGAGGTGCGTGTGATCATTTCTCTCAACATCGCTGCAGACATCGAGAAGCGCACTCCTTGAGCAAAATCGGGAAACGCGGGAAATTCCGCTTGGTGCATGCCCTGAATTTTAAAATGGGCACTACCCGCATTGATAGAAATCGTTTCGGGGCTTGTCGCATGGAGTTCCACTTGAGACGTTGTCAGCTCGCGAATCAATTGAAAGAAACGCCGCGCAGGAAGCGTGACCGCTCCCTCCTCAATCACCTTTGCCTGCGCACACACGAGTATGCTGATGGTAAGATCTGATGCGCGCAGCTCAATTTGATCTTCTTTTGCCTCGATGAGAACATTGGACAAAATGGGAATCACCGCTTTTGAGGGGACGACATTCTGAATTTTTCCTGCGAGGGCTACAAGATCCGATCTTGGAAGAACAACTTTCATAGAGCTGGCAACAAGTGTATTTGTCATGATTTTATGTTTGTTAACAAGGAATGCCCATTCTAATTGACATGGCACTTTCCGACACCTGAAAAATTTCAGCGAATTCGGGAATGGTTTTTATACCGCTGTCCATTACAGCTTTGATAAGGCGCCAAGGCATAAGAATGTCAGCAGCTAATTTATTGGCTTCCGTTTCCTGCTTATTAGTCAACCCGCTGCGATAAAGGGCATCTTCAACAATGCCATCACCAATCACTTCTTTGTGCAATAGAAAATGCGAAAGTTCATGTGCAATCGTGAAACGTTGCCGCAAAGGGCTATCCGCAGCATTGACAAAAATCGCATAGCCGCTTTCCCCGCCTAGTTCAGGATCTTTTACGATTTTTCCCGAGAGGGATTTTTTTTCTTTAGCCGTGTATAAGTTGATCATGAAATCATAAGCAATTTTGACCACATCGACAGGGGCGTTGGTTTGGTGTTTCCAGATGATATTGATCTCTTCCATCGCTAGGTTATTCATCATCGGATCCTCTCATGATGGTTTCAATACCTTTATTAAATATCTCTTTAGTATTTTCTTTTCTAGATGCTTTCTGTAGCTTTTCGAATAATCGATGCGACAACTCTTCAGTTCCTAATTTTTCAATAGCTTCTTGAGAAAGTTTAGGAACAATATGATCGATTTTTCTTAATACATTCTCTTCAATATGGCTTTTAATCCCACTGTACCCCCAAACGGCTGCAATGGCAAGTATAATGGTGAGCAGCATTAGATGTATTTGAAGCAAACTGTA
>CAZLDZ010000115.1:0-3901 GCA_964558435.1 uncultured bacterium | reverse complement strand
TTTCCCAAGAGCAGCATGCATCTAAGTGGAAAGGACCACTGCGTGTGCGCACGAGATTTTGTAGATGGGCAAAGGTTCCTAGAGCTTTTCCCACATCATCTGCAAGTGTGCGGATGTAGGTGCCTTTCGTGCAGATGACGTGAATTTCGAGATGTGGGTAGTTGTATGCGATCAGTTCAATCTGCAGGGTAACTGTGATGGGTTGTCGTTCAATTTCAACGCCTTTTCTTGCCAGTTCGTAGAGTTTTTTTCCTTGGACTTTTTTGGCGGAAAACATGGGAGGAATTTGGGTGAGGGTGCCTTGGAATTTTTTTAAACACTCTTCAACTTCAGCATGAGTTGGAATAACTTCAGAAGAAAATGTCTTCTCTCCTTCTACATCGAAGGTGGTGGTGGCTTGTCCTAAAAAAAGACGGGCTCTGTACTCTTTATCGTCTTGCGCAAAAAGAGGAGCTTTTTTTGTGTAGCTACGACCTAGAAGCATGACGAGCACGCCTGTAGCAAAGGGGTCGAGGGTGCCCGTATGCCCGATCGTGCTAATGCCCGAAATTTTGCGCAAAAAAGGGATCAGACTAAAAGAGCTTCTACCGGTTGGTTTGTCAACAAGCAAAATTCCTTCAGACGTCATCTTTGTGGATTTTTTTGAAGATTTCATCGAGGCGGATCTGCTCTTCGACAGACTGATCGAGCTTAAACGTGAGCTCGGGAAAATAACGCATGGTGACTTGTTTTGAAGCAGTTTGGGCGATGAAGCCGGCGGCGGATTTCAAGGCTTCTAGGCTTTCTTGTTTTTGTTTTGTATCACCTAAAACGCTAATATGCACTTTGGCGTGGTGCAGGTCTTTGGTGATTTCCACGTGGGTGATGCTGACAAATTTTCCAAGACGGGGATCGCGGACATCGTGCTGGATGATTTCAGAGAGGACTTCTTGCAGAAGAGAATTTAAGCGGTCAGTTCGGCGTTTCATAATTCTTGCTGGAGGTAGGTGACTTCGTATGCTTGAAGAATATCTCCCTCTTTTACGTCGTTATTATTTTGTAAAAGAATGCCGCACTCCATGCCTTTGGTGACTTCACGCGCATCTTCTTTGACCTTTTTTAAGGAAGCAATCGCCCCTTTCCAGATGACATTGCCGTCTCTGATGACGCGGATATGGTTGCTGCGCTTGATATTTCCATCGGTGACTTGGCAACCGGCGATGATGCCGAGTTGTGATGCTCTAAAGGTTGCTTTTACGAGCGCGCTTCCTGTCTCATTTTCTTGAGGAATCTTATCGAGTAAAGAGAGCATGAGTTCTTTGACATCGTCGACAGCGTGGTAGATGATATCGTGGGTTTTGACGATGGCTTTTGTCTCTTTGATCAAGCGGTCTGCATGGCTTTCGACTTGGGTGTGGAATCCGATGATGGGGGCTTTAGAAGCTGCTGCAAGCTGGATATCGGATTCTGAGACTTCTCCAATGCCTGAAGAGATGATATTCAAATCGACTTTTTTCGAGGCGATTTTTAATAGGGAGGTTTTTAGAGCATCTAGCGAGCCTTGGACGTCTGCACGGAGGATGAGGTTTAAGGTTTTTTTGGCCTGCTTTTCTTCGCTCTTTTGCAGGGCATCCATTGCGGCACGCTTCGGTATTTGTTGGAGGGTGTGTTTTCGTCCCAGATCGCGCTCATGGGAGACTTCGCGCGCTTCTTTTTCGTTTTTGACGCCAATGAATTCGCTTCCTGCATCGGGAAGTCCGGAGAGGCCTGTGATTTTTACAGGCGTGGAAGGACCAGCTTCGGTGAGCTCTTTTCCCTGTTCGTTGTGCATGGTTTTGACGCGTGCCCAATGTTCGTCAAAGACAAGGGCGTCTCCAATGCGCAGTGTTCCATTTTGCACGAGAAGGGTTGCCACATGCCCTAAGCCTTTATGCATTTCGGATTCGATGACAGTTCCTCGCGGACGGGTATGCGGATTGGCTTTTAGCTCGAGAATTTCTGCCTGGAGTGCGAGCATCTCCAAAAGTTCTTTCACGCCCTGTCCTGTGAATGCCGAGCAGTTCACAGTGATTATGGTGCCACCCCAAGCTTCAGGAAGAAGATTATGATCTGACAGCTGACGGAAGACGTTTTCCGCATTGAAGTTGGGCTTGTCTGCTTTATTGAGGGCGACAACGATAGGAACGTGTGCTTTTTGGGCTTGCTCGATCGCTTCGATAGTTTGGGCGCGGATCCCTTCATCTCCGGCGATGACCAGGACGATAATATCGGTAACATCGGCCCCACGCTCGCGCATGCTTGAGAACGCTTCGTGGCCAGGAGTGTCTAAAATAGCAAGATCGCCGACGGCGGTGTGGCATTTGAATGCACCAATGTGTTGTGTGATAGCGCCCGCTTCTTCTTGGGCGATGTTTGTGGTGCGGATTTTGTCGATTAAGCTTGTTTTTCCATGGTCGACGTGTCCCATAAAGGTCACCACGGGAGGGCGAAGAATCACAGAAGCTTCAGGTGTTTCTTGAATTTCTTGTTTGATGGTTTTATCGGTGATGCGGATGCGCTCTTCAACAGAGCGATCGATGGTGATTTCGCATTCAAACTCGTGTCCAAGAAGTTGGATGGTTGTCTCATCATCCAAGAAGTCATTGAGTGTGATGACAACCCCTTGCATAAAGAGCTTTGAGATCAGCTGCGATGCTTTGAGTTTCATCTCTTGTGCTAGATCTTTGACTGTGATGGGAAGGCGGACACTCAAAGTTTTGGGACGGATGATCGCTTCTTCAACAACGGCTTGTTTAAACTTTTGAGAGGGGCGTTTTTTTCTCCACGCTTCATCGCTCGAATCGCGGAGGCCCTGTCTGTCACGAGAATCAAAAGCTCTTCCGGCTTCACGTTTTTGCGGTTTTAAATCGCGGTATTCTTTGAAGCCAGGTTTTTTAGGTCCTTCCCCTGCTTTTGCGGGCTTTGGAGGAGCTGGTGGTGGTGTTGCCTGTGGGCGCGGTGGAAACGGTTTTCGAGGAGGGTACGGAGGGCGTGGTGCTCCTGGAGTAAAAGGGCGCGTTTGTTGTGGATAAGGTCGGGGCGCACCTGTACCTGCGGGCCGCACATAAGGTTTATGAAAAGGGCGCGGAGCGGGTCTGGGTGGAGGTGGTGCAAAAGATCTTACAGGGGCAGCAGGCGCAGGTGCAGGAGGAGAGGGGGGCGGTGCACTTTCCTCTTTTGCAACAGGCGGTGCTGGGGGCGGCGGAGGAGGTGGCGGCGCAACTTCTTCCACAACAGGAGCGGCTACGGGAGCAGGTGCCGGCTCGGGTTTCTTTTTAGGGGCAGCAGGTTTTTTAAGCTGCCCAATCTTGAGCGCTTCTGCGAGCTGGGTATTTTTGACGTTGAGTTTTAAATTTTTCGCCAAAGCTTAAGTCCTCGCTTTTCGGATTTGCTCAAGAATTTTATCCGCCATTTCTACAGTCCTAATTTCAGGGATCTCTGCAAGCTGCTGTGGCGTTGTCATGAGAAGCTTGCGGCGGGTGTCATACCCAGCACTCACAAGTGTTTGTACAATCAGCGAGCTCAAGCCCTCGACACTTAAAGGCTCATCCAGGGATGGATCATCAAGGGAGGCAAGTTCGGCTCTTTGCGCCGACACCGCCACTTGATAGTCGCTCATTTTTTGCACTTCCAATTCTGCGCCGATGAGCTGGCCATTCAGGCGGGCATTCATTCCGCGCTTTCCGAGGACAGCTGGGTAGTTTTCATCATCGACAACAATCGAGATGACAGAGTCATCTTCACCGAGGCTGATCTTTTTGATCTCAATAGGATGCAGGGCATTTTGCAGAAGTTGGACTGGATCTTCGGCAAAAGGAATGATATCGATTTTTTCGTTGTTGAGTTCGCGGATGATGTTTTTTACACGCGTTCCACGGACACC
>CAZLDZ010000114.1:0-4027 GCA_964558435.1 uncultured bacterium | reverse complement strand
ACTTTGATATCACGGCTGCTACAGGCGGCACCCGCCAAGTGGGAGATCTGACAACTTCCTCTAACTCAACTATCGCCCTCGATAGCAAAACCCTGATTTTTGGTACGTCGAACGATACGACGGTGGGAGGGGGTGCTACCGGCGTTGGCGGAGGGTTGACGAAGATGGGTTCGGGAAAAGTCATCTTCACGGGAACAAAAACGTACACAGGGGCAACGACAATTTCTCAAGGAGAGCTCAACAACCAGGCAACTGTTGCTTCCAGTGCTTTCACAGTCAGCTCGGGAGCGATCCTGAGTGGAACGGGGACGTCGGGAACCGTCACCTCCAGCGGGACCATTCGTCCAGGAAACTCGATTGGGACGATGAATGTCAATGGAGACCTCAATTTAAATGCTGGAAATAATTTGGAAATTGAAATTTCCCCCACGCAAAACGATCTGATCATCGTCAGTGGCACAGCTAATCTTGATGGAACTTTAACCGTTCTTGCGGAATCGGGAATGTATCCAGCAACGGGAACCTATACAATTCTTACAGCAGGAACCGTTTTGGGAACCTTTGCAACGTTCATACCCCCTGCGGGTTTTGCGCTGACGGTGCAGTATTTTCCGACCTTTGTACTCCTCGGATTCACCAACATGAATCCCTTCCAAAACCTCGATAATATTTCGCCTTCAAATGCACGCGCTGTTGCAGAAAATCTCAACGCCTTGGCCGCTGCAGGGGTTCTAAATTCGGATCTCATTGCCGTGATCAATAGTTTTTTTTGGTCAATCTAGTGCTACCATCAGTGACGCTCTAGACCGCCTGCATCCTGCTCAGTACAGCGCTCTCGAAGAGCTCCAAACTCAGGTGGGATCTCAAGTCGCGACTTTTTTCCATCACAAGCCTTACGAGCCGTGCGGTGGTTACCGTCCAAATCACATTTGGGTAGAGCCTTTTGGTAACTGGTTCCGAGAAAAACATGTCGGCCAGCAGGTCGGCTTCAATGCGGATGTGTATGGTTTGGCAGCGGGCTATGATGGTGAGCTTTTAGACGATTGGGTGCTCGGCGTCGGGGGAGCTTATAATAACAGCTCGCTCCACTGGCATGAAGGTAGAGGCCATGCCCACGCCAACAGTTTTTACGGAGCACTCTACACCGATTGGATGACAAAGCATGCCTACGTCGGTGCCTCAGTTCTAGGAGGGGGCGACTTTTTTGACACCACGCGCAAGATCGATTTCTTGACCACACACAAGCGCGCAAAAGCGCATCCGCACGGCTTCGATGTGATTTCACAAGTGTCCGCTGCAGGGTTTTTCGGGGACAAATTCATTGCTTCTCCTTATGCTGATTTGACCTACCTCTATTTCCATCACTCTAAATTTAGAGAGCGAAAAGCGGGCGGTCTAAACCTCCAAGTCTCTTCTTATGCAAGCCAAACAATCCGCAGCGAAGCGGGGATGAATTTCCGGTATCTGGGCACTCCAAACAGAGCCTGCATCACACCCATCGTTTCGCTTAGCTGGGTGGGGATCTATCCAATTCATCGAGATCATTACCATACTCGTTTTGTGGGAGCCCCGATCCCCTTCACAGTCAAGGGATGGAACCATAGTTGGAACCTCTTCTCCCCCAGCGCAGGACTTGAAATTTCAAAAGATCGCTTTGTATTTTCTCTGCAATACGAAGCAGAAATCGGGAGCCGCTTCCTTGCCCAAAAAGGCAATATCCGCTTCGATTATAGCTGGTAAACATTCTTTGGTATCTGCTAATCTGTTTCTCTATGGCTAAGACGGCAATTCAACCTACGCGTCAAGAAAACTATCCAGAATGGTACCAGCAGGTCGTAAAAGCGGCTGACTTGGCAGAGCATTCACCTGTACGCGGCTGCATGGTGATTAAACCGTGGGGATATGGCATTTGGGAAAACATGCAGCGTGTCCTCGATGGGATGTTCAAAGCTACAGGTCACCAAAACGCCTATTTTCCACTTTTTATTCCTTTAAGTTTTTTAGAACGAGAGGCGCAGCATGTCGAAGGCTTTGCCAAAGAGTGTGCCATCGTAACCCACCACCGTTTGGAGAAAAACGCTCAAGGAAAACTGGTTCCTGCAGGGGAGTTGGAAGAGCCGCTCATTGTGCGCCCAACCTCTGAAACCATCATTGGCGAGATGTTTTCCAAATGGGTCACTTCTTACCGCGATCTTCCTTTGCTCATCAATCAATGGGCCAATGTCGTGCGCTGGGAAATGCGCACGCGGCTTTTTTTGCGCACAACCGAATTTCTGTGGCAAGAAGGGCACACAGCCCATGCCACCCGTGAGGAAGCCGAAGAGGAGACGATGCGCATGCTCCACGTCTACGAAGAATTTGTGCAAAAAACGCTTTCTATTCCCGTGATCAAAGGAGAAAAGACCGAAAAAGAGCGCTTTCCTGGGGCCGTTTCCACCTACACGATTGAAATGATGATGCAAGACAAAAAAGCTCTGCAAGGAGGAACTTCCCATTTCCTCGGACAAAATTTTGCGCAAGCTTCCAAAATACGCTTCCGCAGCGCTCAGGGTGCTGAAGAATACGCGTGGACCACCTCCTGGGGCGTCACGACACGTCTTGTCGGAGCGCTCGTCATGGCGCACAGTGATGATGATGGACTGGTCCTTCCCCCAAAAATTGCTCCCATGCACCTTGTAATTCTTCCCGTCATCCACAAAGAAGAAACAAAAAAGGAAGTGCTCGCCTACTGCCACAGTTTAGCAGGAGCTCTTCGACATATTCACTATGAAGGAAAAGGGCTTTCCGTATTTGTCGATGAGCGGGAGATGGGGGGCGGAGACAAACTCTGGTCCTGGGTAAAAAAAGGGGTCCCTCTGACCTTAGAAATCGGCCCCCGCGATATGGCTTCGGGGAATTTAACCTTATCAAGGCGAGATAAAGTCCCGCGCAAGACGGAACAAATTTCTCGGGAAAAGCTGCTTGAAACCGTGACCGAACTCCTAGACGAGATGCAAAACAACTTGTTTCAGCGCGCCAAAAACTTCCAAAAAGACAACCTGAAAAAGATAGACTCCAAAGAAGAGTTTTACGCTTTCTTCACACCCAAAAATGCCGAAAAACCCGAGATTCATGGCGGTTTTGCCTACACCCATTGGTGTGGCGAGCGCAGCGTTGAAGATCAGGTGCAAAACGACCTCGGCGTTACCATCCGCTGCATCCCCCTAGATGGAGAAAAAGAAGAGGGAAAATGCCCCTTCACTGGCAAAAAAAGCACAAAGCGGGCCATCTTCGCTAAGGCGTATTAGATAATGTGCTTTCAAGGATTATGACTAATTTGGGAATGTCTTCTTGGACGGTTGTCCAAATAATCTTATGACTAATGTCAAAATATCCATGGATTAATTGATTGCGCATGCCGATGACCTCTCTCCATGGAATATTTACAATTTTGGCTTGAGTTTCTGGTGATACTGCATTTGCTGCTTCTCCGATGAGCAGGAGTTCTCGAATGATTCCACCAAGAAGAAGGCGGTTACTTTCCAGATCTCTTTGTTGTTTGTCTTTAACATGCAAGGAAATAGTCCTCGCTGCATCAAGCATATGTTTAAGACGGTTTAAATCCTTCTTTTCCATAAATTAGGTAGGATTGTTTAATTATATCATTGCGAAAAAGTTTGCTGATGTCTTCGGGGGTTCTTAAATCGACTTCGCGGCCCATATTTTGTGTTAATTCATCACGCATTTCGGCAATGCCGAAAAGCCCTGGGATATGTTTAGGATCGAATTCAACAAGAATATCAATATCACTGGAATCTGAAAAATGATCCGATAAAACTGAGCCGAATAAAGCCATCTTCATGATGTGATGGTCTTTGCAAAAACCTTCAATCCAGTCGCGGGGAATTTTAATTTTAGGAGGTTTTGATTTCATAGATCCTTTTTTTAAGTTAACAAACGCCCAAGAGACTGTCAATGCCCTGTACCTATCCAACTATAGTGATTTAAAATAAGATTGAGAGAATATGCAAGAAGGCTGCGCAGATTT
>CAZLDZ010000113.1:0-4040 GCA_964558435.1 uncultured bacterium | reverse complement strand
AGATTTTCTCAATGTTGTTTTAAATCACTATACCACAGAGACAAGAACCACAGAGAAAAGAAAGAGGATTCTTTGCAGCCACAGGCTGCCCTCTGTGGTTCTTGTCTCTGTGGTAGATTCTTTACCGTGTTAATTCAACAATTGGCGTGTAGATCACTTCGTCGAAGATGCGGCCGTTTTCATCAAGCGCTTCAAAGAGGTATTTTTCTTCTTCAAGCGTCACGTGCCAAACGCAGTTTTTCTGCGCGGAGCGCGCAAGATACCAGGGACGTGGAAAGCTCGGCCTGCGTGGCGTCACACCCCAAGCTCCATCGCCTAAATAGAGTACCCCCTCTGGATCGATTTTCCCCTCTTTTAAAAGATGCGTGCGCTTAAACGCGTGGTTATGGTGTTCAAAGGCCACTTGAACCCCATGTTTTTCAAAAAGAGGAACCCAGTTTTCTCGCACGACGCTCGCTTCTTTTTCATAGGGATAGACAGAGGGGTAAGCCGCCACGTGATACGAGGCGATTTTTAAAGGCACTTGGCCTCGTTCAGCAAGCCTTTCTTCTAGCCACACACTCTGCTTCCCCGCAATCGGGTAGGTGTGCCCACTGTCGAGCAAAAAGAGACTCAAGTAACGACCAAAATCAAGCACATAGTAAGGCACATTTTTTGTCGGGAATGCAAAAAAGCTATAGAAAAGTGGGTCGATCTGTTTGTGTTTGACATCGTGATTGCCCACAACAATGACCATCGGAATGAGCCGTCCGTCAGGAGCCACCATCTCCCGTGTCCATTTTTCAAAAAAGCTCGTCCACCTGCGCACCTTCCAGTTATGCCATTTAAAAATGCCTCTGTGGCCATGCACATACGCGATATCCCCACCAATCACGACAAAATCTGGATCGGTTTTGACGATTTCTTTATTCATCCGCCGAAACAGCGACAGATGGAAATAGGCGTCGCCCCCATCGATAAAAGTCAGCGGCCTCGTCAAACTCTCTGGGCAGGTGCGGAATTTATACGTTTTTTCCCCAGGCCCAATGCGGAAATAATAGACTGCATCGGCCTCCAAGTCCTCGAGATGAACCCGATGGATGCTGGTTTCCCCACGAGGAAGGGGTACAGTAATGCCCTCTGCAACGGCCCAGGTCTCTTGGCCCTCTTTCTGATAGAAAATGAGGCTTTCCTTGGTCTTTTTGGGGGTGAGCCATTGGATGGCCATGGCATGCGCAGGATCTCGCAAAATACTTAAATACAGGGCTTTAGGATCGGATGCGACTAAAATCAACGGAAAAAAGATGGCCCAAAGGTACTTCATAAACCCCTAAGTTCTAGCTACCTTGGCTATTCCCGTCAATGTAAAATAAAATTTGACTTTATAGTTATAATTAATTATAATGTTTTGTAATTAACACATAATTAATGAATAATAATCGGAACTTTATGGGAACAGAACACATTTTAAACGCATTAGAAGTGAGGAACGGCACTCGATATGATGAAGTGTCGTATAAAAGCCGCAAGTTTGAGTGCATAGAACAGCTCAACGCCCAGCTTCTCGACCTGTTAGAAGACGCTGTGAATCCGGGTCAGGAACTCGTCCTAGATATTTCCAAAAAAGGGCTCAGAGTTCGCGACGCAGATACAGGCGCAAAGATTGACATTCACCAAACAAAAAAAATCCGCGCTGTTTGCAACAGAATCTTGGGAATGTTTGCACAAAAAGATGCACAAGAAGAAGACGATTGGTCTGCTTCCGCGTCAGATGCCGGAACGCCCCAGTCTCCTCCTAGTGCTGTAGAAACCGCTCAATCCCTAAAAACTCACGGGGGCGAAAAAGTCAACCATGATCTGAACGGAGAATATGGCGAAGGGTATTTGGGAGAATTTGCAAATACTGGTGATTGGTGGGCCAAGCGTAAAGATCAACAGGCGGCACGCAAGGCACAACGCGAAGGATGTGCAGATAAAGTCTTAAGAGAAAAAGTTGGGGCCGCAGAAGTTTTGGAGGATGAGAAGGGTCTTGCACCGCCTCCCCCTATACCCGCACAAGATCCTGTCATCAGCGAACAAGAACAAGTCATGAACGAGCAAGGCGCAATGATTCAAGAACTCGATAAACAACTAGATGCTAGTCGAAAAAAAGAAGCTAGTATGCAAAAAGCCTTAGAACAAGCTTTGAAAAAACAAAGTGAGCTGCGCACAGCTCTTCAACAAGAAAAAGCCAACCGCAAAATAGTACAGAATTTACGCCAAGAAAATACTACGCTTCGTGAAGAAATCGCAAAAAGAGACCAGCAGTATAGCTCGATTCTACAAACGCTGGCCTCATCAGAAAGTTCCTTAAAAACAACATCCGATACTAACTCTGCGGAGTGAGCTCTTCTTGCTTGCTCTTTTCTTCGACAGCCGATTGAACGTCGGTGATAGCGCCTTTTAAGACTTCGATTTTTGCGCCGTCGACCATTTTTAGGATCACGCTTGTGTCTTGGATTTTGACAACGGTGCCGATGATGCCCATGGCGGTCACGCGATCACCGGGTTTCAGCGAGCTGCGCTGTTTTTCCATGGCTTTGCGCCGTTTTTGCTCTGGGCGCCAGAGGATGAAATAAAAAAAGACGAGTGCGATACCGATCATGATGAGGGTTTGCATGAAGTTGCCTTCGCGCGCTTGTGGAGCGGCTTCTTCGGCGAAGAGAGAAGCTGTGCTGAAAAGTAGTGCAGAAAGTCCTAAAAAGAGTTTTTTCATAAAAATCCTTGGATTAAAAAAAATGTTGCTTTCCTAAGCATGCCCGAATGGTTGTCTAAAGGCAAGAAAGAAGTGCGATGTTCTCGAGATGGTGGGTGTGGGGAAACTGGTCTACGGGTTGCAGCTCCTTGAGCGTGTAGCCTGCTTGAAGTAAAATTTTTATGTTGTCTGCTTGGGTGTTGGGATTGCACGAAACATATAAAATTTTTCTCGGTTTTAGTTTTAGGATCTGTTGCAGCGCAAGGTCATTTAGACCAGAGCGGGGCGGGTCGACAGAAACGCAGTCGGGTTGTTGATTCCATTTTTCTAAAAGGGTGCCTGCATCGCCTTGCAGGATCTCCACGTTGGTGAGGCCATTCACGGCAAGATTTGTGCGCGCATCGAGAACAGACTCATGGCTGAGTTCGATCCCTGTGACGCGGGAAGCGTGCAGGGCATACACCATGGACAGTGTGCCAGTGCCACAGTAGAGGTCGAGGACATGGCATTCTTTTGGCTGGAGCATTTCAAGTGCGCGGGCATACAAAACTTCTGCTTGGTAGGGGTTGGGCTGGAAGAAGGCGCGCGGAGAAATTTTAAATGTGAATGTGCGTGCCTCGATCTGCATTTTCTCGGTGATGTGGTCTTTCCCTGCTAAATGCATCTCGAAAAACTGGGTAGGAGAGCCTTTTTGCTGCTGTTGGATGATCAAAAAAATGCTCATGTCGCCGACTGCACGCACAAAGCTCTCCAGTTGTTTTTGTGTGAGAGCAAATTCGGGCACGCCGGATACGGTGAGGATGGCCATTTTCTCGCCGGTGCGTTTTCCTTCACGCAAGGTTAGAGTGCGCAGCGACCCTATATTTTTGTAAGGGTGATCGGCGCGCAGTCCACTTTGTTTGCACCAGACGCGGACATTGTGCAGCGTCTCGATGAACCAGGATGAGGTGAGATGGCATTCTTCGAGGTTGAGCACATGTCTCCTACTTTTAGCGATGATGAGCCCCAAAAATTGTTCCCCTGCACGATTTTGCGAAAAGGAAAACTCCATTTTGTTGCGGTACTGCCAGGGCGATGCGGCAAGGATGGGGTGGATGTGAGCCTGCGGAGAGAGGGGAGCAAAAATTTCATGGATGGATTTTTCTTTTGCGTGCAACTGCTCCTGATAGGGAATTGCCTGCTGGCTACAGCCTCCACAAGTACCAAAATGAGAACAGAGTTTCATCTTTTATGCGTTTTGTCTAATCTAAGGTTATGCGCTGCTATGTTAATGGAAACTATGTATCTCGAGAAGAGGCGAAAATCTCGGTTCTAGATTTAGGGCTTC
>CAZLDZ010000112.1:0-4045 GCA_964558435.1 uncultured bacterium | reverse complement strand
CTTCTTGCATATTTTCTCAATCTTGTTTTAAATCACTATACGACGGCGTGAGGCCGGCGGGATGTGGAGGCTTGTGCGGTATTTGGCAATGGTTCTGCGCGCAAGGGGAAGACCGAGACGCTCAAAATGCTGAGCCAGCTTTTGGTCTGACAGGGGAAGGCGTGCATCTTCTTTTTCTACCATGTCTTTGAGCAGGGCTTTAATGCGTGCTTGAGAGTAATCGGGAAGCACTTCTTGAGAAAAAAAACTGCGCAAGGGGAGGAGGCCGCGTTCACACGCGACATATTTGTGCATGGTGGCGCGGTGGACGGTGGAAGGGTGCAGATTGAGGGTATGCGCAAGCTCAAGCATGGTGCAGGGGGCGGGGAGGTCTCTTTCGCCTGTCAAAAATGTAGATTGTTTTTTTGTGAGAAAAACGCCGATGTCGTGCAGCGTTTTTTTTCTGCGCCCAAGCGCCTTTTCCAGCCACTTTCCTTGCGCGATCTCTTTGCGGAAAATCTCGTGCATCTCTAAAAAGAGGGGCGCGATTTGGAAGCGGGGGATGGCGCCACTTGTGGCATCAACGATCCAGGTTTTGCCTTCTTTTGCCAGAAGTAGATCCGGAGCCAAAGGAATCGTGGGCTCAGAGCGAAAGCGGGCGGCGGGCTGTGGATCGAGCGCAGAAATTTCTTTTAGAGCTTTACCAAAAGCATGCCGAGAACATCCGAGCTTTTTTTGCAGCGCATCATGCTGTCCTTGTAGAAAGTTTTCAAAATGTTCGGTAAGGATTGTGTAAGCGAGGGTGCTCTCTTTTTCTTCTAGGCGCAACTGGAGCAGTAAAGATTCTTTTAGGCTCATGGCTGCGATGCCGGGGGGGTCGAAAGTTTGGATTTTTGCCAGCACGCTTTTGGCGTTTTCATCCTCGAGTGGGCCTGAAAAAAAACCCTTTTCGTCGAGATTGCCGATGATTTCTTCTGCAAGTCCAAGTTCAACGCCCGGAAACGAGAGCCGCGCCTGAGTCATGAGGTGTTCAAACAAAGAAACCTGGTGGGGCCCAAAATATTCCGGCCTCTCTTCGAGGGCGGGAGAAGAGAACTCTGTGATTTCTAAGGCCGGGTTCTCATCGATCGCATTCTTGACCCACTCTTCCAGCTCTTGGATCGGCATCTGGAGGATCAGAAAAGCCTGTTGCATGGCCTGCGTTTGCATGAGATGGGGCTGGATCTGTGCTCGAGGCTCAAGAAGTAAATGGTTCATATTTAACCAATAGATGGATAAGCTCAATGAGGCAAGTAAATTATGGAAAATATTGCAGTCCTTAGTTGCATGGGATTAGGAGATGGACTGATTTCCCTCATTCTTTCCCATCATTTGCAACGCAGTGGAAAAAAAGTCACCACCTTCCATCCGTTTTTGGCGGGAATGCAGAGCTGGTTCCCCCATCTTCCGATTGCCCCATTTCCTGAGAAAGAAGCTTTTACAGAGTTTGATCGGATTTTTCTTTTTTATGAAAAATCTCCCTGGATGCAAGAGATTCTTAAAACGTATCCGCAGGCATTTGTGCTGAATCCGATTGCCACACCCAATCAGGATTATCCCTACTGGGAAAATGGGAAGTTTGATGGGAATATCCCTTTTGCTGTGAATCTCGCCCGTTTTTGCACAGACATTCTTGGTCTTGAAAATGTGGGTTTGCATAACGGTATGACGCCACCTTTAGGCTTGCTGCCAAGAAAAGAAAAAAAGCGCGTTGTTCTGCATCCGATGAGTTCGCGCCCCGGGAAAAATTGGCCCAAAGAAAAATACCTTGAGCTTGCTAGGCGCTTGCAACAAGATGGATTTCAACCGGTGTTCATCCTGACTCCTCAAGAAAAGAAGGAATGGGAAGATGTCAAGATCGAAGCGCCCCATTTTACAGCGCTTGCTGAGATGGCGGCTTTTGTCTACGAATCGGGGTATATGATTGGAAATGACTCAGGAATCGGGCATCTAGCTTCTTGCTGTGGCCTTCCCACGCTCACCATCTGCCGCAATGTGCCGACAGCACATTTTTGGCGGCCGGCTTGGACAGCAGGAAAGATCCTCTTTCCGCCAGCTTGGGTCCCCAACATCAAGTGGCTCCGCTTACGTGACAAACACTGGAAAAAATGGATTTCTGTCCGCCGCGTCCACCACACTTTTTCTCATCTGATAAAAAGTTAAGAAGAAATTTTCTTCCTCTGTGGTTCTTATCTCTGTGGTTCTTCTTTTGTCTAAAGTAATAAGATTTTTACCACAGAGATAAGAACCACAGAGGAAGAGAGCCTTACACAAGAGAGGTAAGGCGTGCGAAGCGCGCGACCAGGGTGCGTCGCGTGTTTGTCTCTGTAAAATAGACGTCGTAAGTTAGGCCAAGCGAGGTCTGATAACTTTTTTCGATGATTCCCGATCCAAAATCTTTATGAAAGACCTGATGGCCGATCGAAAACCCTTCGGCGGATTCTTCAGAGGATCCTTCAAGGGGCTCTTCTGTTCGGGTGGCATGGTAGGGGTGCAAAAATTGGCTGGGGATTTCAGAAAGAAAGCGCGACGGACGCATTCTGCGGGCGCTTCCCCAGAGAAAACGGGAACGGGCACATGTTAAAAAGAGAAGATCTTTGGCCCGTGTCATGCCGACATAGCAGAGCCTTCGCTCTTCTTCAATCGCCTGCTCACTTTCGAGGGCATTCATGTGGGGAAATAGCTCTTCTTCCATGCCAACAAGAAAGACGAGAGAAAATTCTAGGCCTTTACTGTTATGGAGCGTCATCAACTTTAAAGCATCTGGAGACGCGTGTTTTTCACCTGCTTTTAACGTGAGCTCTTCTAGAAATGCGCTAAGAGAAGAGGTGCCTGTTTCCATTTCCCATTCGGCGGCTTTGGAGACGAGTTCTTTTAAGTTTTCTTGCCGCTCGCGAGCAGTCTCTGGATCTTCCTTTAAAACTTCCAGGTAGCGCGAACGATGGATGGCTTCTTCCACAAGAACTGGAAGCGTTTTTCGTGCATGGACAAGTTCCCGTAAACTATGGATGACCCCTAAAAACTCTCGTATCCCGTCTCTTTGTCTGGGCGAAACTTTAACATCCCCTTGTCCTTCGAGAAGAGATGTGCAGGCTCCAAGAATGTTTTGCTCCCTGCGCGTTGCGTAATCTTTTAGAGCTGCAAGCGTCGCGTCGCCAATTCCTCTGCGCGGCAGATTAATCGTCCGAGAAAATGCGACAAAATCCTGGGGATGTAAAGCCAGCCTCAACAGCGCCAAAATATCTTTGACCTCTTTTCGTTGATAAAACGAAAGGCCTCCAATGATCACGTAAGGGATGTGCGCGCGCAAAAGGGCATCTTCAAACGTGCGCGATTGAAAATGGGTGCGGTAAAAAATCACGGTGTCTTTTAAGGGGACTCTTGTGCGGTATTTTTTCAGCATCTGCAGGACAAATTCTGTTTCATTACGCTCTGTTTCTGCCAAAAAGAACCCGATTTTTTCTCCAGAGCCGCGCGCCGAAAACAGCCGCTTTTCATAGCGGTCTTTATTGTGCTCGATGAGAGCGTTGGCCGCCTCTAAAATGGTTTCATAGCTGCGGTAATTTTGCTCAAGTGAGATGACTTTAGCGCCTGGAAAATCCTTTTCAAAGTTCAAAATGTTGCGGATGTCCGCCCCACGCCAGGAGTAGATCGACTGGTCGGGATCGCCGACCGCAAAGACGTTTTGATGTTTTTCGGCCAAAAGCTTTGTGAGCGTGTATTGGGCAAAATTGGTGTCTTGGTACTCATCGATGGAAATGAAGCGCCACCTCTTTTGGAAACTCTCGAGGATTTCGGGAAATCCCTGCAACAGTTTGACACTTTGCAGCAGAAGATCATCAAAATCGAGCGCGTTATATTCTTTCAACTTTCTTTGATAGAGCTTGTAGGTCTGTCCTGCAAACGGATCCTCTTCCATCAGAGCTTCGGGCTCGATCAGCTGATTTTTTGCAGAAGAAATCTGCCCGCGTACCGATTTTACAAGACCTTTATCGATTTTATGCCCTTCCAAACACTCCCTCAAAAC
>CAZLDZ010000111.1:0-4059 GCA_964558435.1 uncultured bacterium | reverse complement strand
GAAGGGCCAATCAAGACTGTCTTGAGTTTGCTCAGGAAGTGCTCAGTGCTGTCGGCGAAAATGCCACAGCTGGATAAGTGGAAGAATTTATCCGCAACCGTCTAAAAAATAACCAGCTTGTTTTTGGCTTTGGACATGCAGTTTTGCGCGTAGAAGACCCGCGCGCCACCGTTCTTTATGAATACGCGCAAAAACATTTCCCGAAGCATCCTCTTGTAAAAATCGCGCTCCTTCTGCGCACTGAAGGGTCCAAAGTCCTTGCAGAAAACCCTAAAATTTCTGACCCACATCCGAACGTCGATGCGATTTCAGGTACGGTGCTCACAGCTGCGGGGTTTCCTTATCCTGAGTACTACACCGTTCTTTTTGGTCTTGCGCGCATCGTGGGTATCTCGATCCAGGTTGTCTACGAAAGATGCGAAGCGCGCGGGGGCAAAGGCACGCCTATCGTTCGTCCCAAGTATCTTTTCAAAAAAAGATCATAAGCTCTCTTCTATTAAGAAATAGTATGAGACCGCTCCCTAAATCATGCTTATCAGGAAAAACCCCGAAGAAAATTAACAGGATGGCAGGATGGTCAGGATAGAAGATTAAGAGAAGAGAAAATTAAGGGATGGCAGGATGAACAGGATATAACTTTATGGGGCTCTTCACTCTTCATCCTGTCATCGTGTTATTTTTTTCTTAGACCGTTGCCTTATGCAATGGTCTCAGTATAGACTAGGGCGCTATGAAAATTGCTGTGATTGGGGCGGGTTTTGCAGGGCTTGCGGTCTCGTATTTTTTGTGCAAAAGCGCATCGGTTGATCTCTTTGATGAAAAGGGTGTTGGAGGTGGCGCTTCAGGCATCGCTTGTGGTCTTGTGCATCCCTATCCGGGAGAAGATGCACGCAGAAGTTGGAATGCGCAAGAGGCTCTGATGGATGCCCGCGCGCTGTTTGCTCATGTTCCTGGGTGCATTTTAAATGAAGGGGTGATGCGTGTGGGACGTACGCCTGAAAAAAACGCCTTTTTAAGGGATGCGTTTTCTTCCTTCGATGATGTGGAGGAAAAGGAAGGGTATTTTTTCATCAAAAGTGGCATGACCATTGATGTGCCGTTCTACTTGAGGGGTTTATTTATTCATTTGCAACAACACGGAGTTAAATTCGTTCAGCAAAAAATTACGAACTTGCAAGAGCTTGGCTCCTATGACAAAGTGGTTGTCGCAGCCGGAGCAGGAATATGCGATTTTTTCCCCGATTTGCCACTCGAGCTTCTGAAAGGGCAACTTTTATGGGGAAAGGGGGATATAATATTAAAACATAGCCTGATATCTAAAGGGTACATTGCGCTTGCACAAGGGGGCTATTTTCTGGGTGCCACGTACGAGAGAAATTTTTCCTCAGCTCTTCCTGATCAAGCTTTTGCGCTTTCTGAAATCCTTCCGAAAATTACGACTTTTTTTCCAGACGCGTCTCAGTTAAAAATAGAAGAATGTAAAGCGGGGATTCGAGTCATGCGCAAAGGACACTATATTCCTATCATTCAACGAAAATCTCCAAACACCTGGGTATTTACTGCGCTGGGATCGCGCGGGCTTCTCTACCACGCCCACATGGGGAAACTCTTGGCGCAGGAGGTGCTTTTTGGCTGAGCTTCTTTTTTTAGGAACTGGAGGGTCAACGGGTGTGCCGATCATTGGATGTCCGTGCAAAATCTGTGCCTCAGAGTCTTGCAAAAATAAACGGTTGCGCTCTTCTGTGCTGATCCGCCTGCAAGGAAAAAACTTTTTGATTGATGCAGGTCCTGATTTCCGCGCGCAAGCATTAGCGCATGGGCTTACCCGGCTTGACGGAGTGCTGCTGACTCACTCCCACTTTGACCACATTGGGGGCCTCGATGATTTGAGGCCTTACTACTTTTTTCAGAAAAAACGGGTGCCTTGTCTTCTTTCGAAAGAGACCTTTGAGGAGATCAAAATCCGTTATAATTATTTAATGGAACCTTTGAGTGAAGGACAAACCATTTCGGCACAACTTGACTTCATTGTGCTTGAAGAGGATGTGGGGCAGGTGGTGTTTGAAGATGTGAGCTGGTCGTACGTGAGCTACCATCAAGCAGGTGTCAAGGTCAATGGATTCCGTACAGGAAAAATGGCCTACATTTCCGATATTCGCACCTACCCTGAGAGCATTTTTGACTCTTTGCAAGGACTCGACCTTCTCGTTTTATCCGCCTTCCGCACTACGGTGACTCAGATGCATTTTAGTGTGGATGAAGCGATTGAATTTTCCAGCCGCACTGGCGCAAAAAAAACCTATCTGACACACATTGGCCACGATCTTGAACATGAAGAAGCTTCTAAACTTCTCCCCGAGAATGTGCATTTTGCCTATGATGGCTTGAGTCTTTCTTTTTAAGGAGCAAAGAAAACATGATATAGTGATTTAAAATAAGATTGAGAAAATATGCAAGAAGGCTGCGCAGATTTTTTGCTCTGGAGCGAGCGGCCATTGTTCGAGAACAAGACGCGAGCGAAGACAAAAAAGATGCTGCAGAGCCGACGCAGCAGATTTTCTCAATGTTGTTTTAAATCACTATAAGGAGTAATTCTTGAGTAGTTTTTCGAACAAACCGAAACAGCATGTTGAGCTTCCCGATTTAAAGTTGTTTAAGACAGCTCTTCTTGTAGCGTCGCATCCATCTGGAAAAGAGTTAAAGCTCTGTGAAGATCATCTAGAAGAGCTTGAACGACTCTGCGAAACATTTGGTTTGCAGGCGGTCTTGAAGATTCCATGTCCCATCAAAAAAGTGGATGCTGCGACTTTTTTAGGGGAGGGAAAGTTAGAGGAGCTCTGTCTTCTTGCGCAGGAAAAAGGCGCGGATATCATTCTTTTTGATGATGAGATCACGCCACATCAGCAGAGAAACCTAGAAAAAATCTTCCAAAGACCCGTTCTTGATCGCACGGAGCTCATCATCGAAGTTTTTGCCCAAAGAGCGCACACAAAAGAGGCAAAACTTCAAGTCGAGCTTGCAAAAATACGCTACCAGATGCCCCGTTTAAAAAGGCTTTGGACCCACCTGGAAAGGCAGGTGTCTGGAGGGGGTGGTTATTTAAAAGGCGCAGGGGAAAAGCAGATTGAGCTCGACCGCAGAATGCTGCGCACGCGGATTGACCGTTTGCAAAAAGAGATTAAAGAAGTGGCAGCTCAGAGAGCCGTACAAAGAAATGCGCGGCTGCGCTCGAACATTCCCACCTTTGCGATCATCGGCTACACAAATGCGGGAAAATCGACACTCATGAAAGCGCTCACCCAAGCAGAAGTTCTTGTCGAAGATAAACTATTTGCGACACTAGATACGACGACGCGAAAATTTGCACTACCCAACCGCCAAGAAATTCTCCTTGTCGACACCGTTGGCTTTATCCGTAAAATCCCCCACACCCTTGTGGCTGCCTTCAAAAGCACCCTGGAGGAAGCGATCTATACCGACATCCTCCTGCATCTCATCGATGTGAGCAATCCTCAAGCGCTGGAACAAGCGGAAACAACGCACGAAGTTTTGAAAGAAATGGGAGCAGAAAAACACCCGCTCGTTACCGTTTTGAATAAAGTGGATGCCTGCCCAAATCCTTCTATTTTGCATAAACTACGCATCAAATACCGAAAAACTGTCCCTGTTTCTGCCCTCTACAAAACCGGATTTACCGAGCTCATGGAGCTCATGATGCACGAGGTGTCCAACCTGCGCAAACTGGTCAAGTTGCGGATCCCACAAAGTCACTACGCCCTTGTGAGTGAGCTGATGCGCGAAGGGAGAGTGGTTGCATCGGAGTATGAAGAAAACGATATACTTTTAGAGATTGAAATTCCTTCCACCCTCGAGTATAAAATTAAAGAATTCTATGCGTAATGTCCCACTCTGCGACAGGCCCCGTGAACGCCTTCTTTCTGCTGGTGCGGATGCGCTTTCTTTGGTCGAACTCATCGCGATTGTGCTCGGCACAGGCACGAAAGAAAAACCGGTGCTTTTTTTGGCGCAAGAACTTGTCGCAACCTTTGGCGGGATCCC
>CAZLDZ010000110.1:0-4084 GCA_964558435.1 uncultured bacterium | reverse complement strand
TCTTATTCCAGTTTGTTACAAAAGCCTCTACTTTTGCAATTGCAGCTTCCTTGTCAGTGGGCGAAAGTGCATGAAAGTCACTTTGTGCGTGAAGGCGCAATTCTTCTCTAGCTGGTTTCACTGCAGGTTGCGCTTTTTCCGCAAGCTTGTCGCGGCAGCTGGCTGCCCAGTCTTCTAATCTTGCAACAACATCTTCAACATTGTCAGCAGGGTCTTTGGAATCAGACGTATGAAGTTCACATTTTACAAGCCTTTTAGCCCACAAATGTAATCTGTCAAATTCGGCTGTAAATGTCGCCTTATCCGTACCAGACAAGCTCTTACCTTTCCATGTTGTTGCAAACGCTTCCGCTTTTGCGACTTCCGCTGCCTGGTCAGCTGGAGAAAGCGCCTTAAAGGCGAGAGCGCCTTCTGCCCGTTTAGGAGCTTCATCGCGTCGGGCTTGTACCCAGCCTTTTAATACCGTAACGACTTCTTCAACATTATCAGCAGGCTTTTTGGAACCACCAGAAGACGCAAGAGCATTCGTTACAAGGCGCTTTGGGTATTCATGCAGGGCATTAAATCGCTCAGTAAAAATTTCAGCTTTTCCTGTTACGCGCGTATCTTCTTTATACTGCTCCACAAACGCTTCTACCTTCAAAATTTCTACTTCTTTTTCTTGCTCAGTAAGTTTTTTGAACTGCCCACTTGGGAGATCGGGAAGAGGTCGAGGTTTTTCTGGTGGCAGCTCGATATGAATTGTGTCAGGTACTTTTTTAGGCTTTGCAGGCGAGCTATTAAACAAACTCCCTACCCACTTAAAAAAGCTCCAGATCGCATTGCAAACCCAGGTTATGGCTGTGCAGCATCCACAGGTTTGGGGCTTCCGTCGTGGTGCATAGGTATCCTGCCTGTGGGCTCCCAACAGTGGCACGTATGGGGCTCCTTTAGAATCCGATGATTCGAGTCCTGAGCTGTGATATTTGCTTTCATACGGGCTTTCAACACGACCTGACATAAAATCTCTCCTTAAAATTTGATGTATAGTACAATTAATCTTCCGTATCTGCTACGTCTTCGTCTGTTTCGACTTCAGACTCGCTTTCAAGTGCCCTCATCCCCATTTCATGCCATCCTTTTAACTCTCCAACGACTTCTGGAACATTAAGATGAGGCTCAGAACCAGCTAGCTCTTTTGGCCATGCATGTAGCGTGCTTAATTGTTCATTAAACGCAGCAACCTGATCTTCTCCCAAGCTGATTGTTGTTTTAAATTTTTCTACGAAAGCACCGACTAAATTAAGTTGTGCTCTTTGCTCTTGAAGAGAAAGTCTCTCGAACTGCTGTCTGGGCCTAAGTTCTGGAGTTTTAATCCTAACCCATTCCTGAAGAGCCATAACATACACAGCAAGGTGTTCTTCAGGTTTATTTCCCTGTCCAATACCTTGCTGGGCATAGTCTTTCGCAGCTTGAGGAAGTTCATCTTTTCTCTCATTGAACCTAGCAACGTCGGCGCTTTGTAATGTCAAACCCCGGAAGTCTGTACCCCAGGTCTCAATAAATGCTTCCACGCACAAAATATCAGCCACTAGCGTCCTATTAAGAAGTAGCTTCATCTCCAGTTCTTTCCAATTTTTTAACACTTCAATAACTTGTGGAATTTTAAGATGAGGGGAAGAACCAGGGAAAGAACCACACGTACTAAATAACAAGATGTGAACACGTCTTCTTGGCCATGCATGCAACTCGTTGAATCGTCGAGTAAACTCAGCAATCCCATCTTCTCTTGTCAAGGTGGTAGTATCTTCAAATTCTTCCACAAAAGCACCGACTAATTTAAGTTGTGCTTCTTGCTCTTGAAGAGAAAGTTCGTCGTACAACTCCTGCGGCATGAGGGGTCTGTCAAATAGGTTGCTATCAGCTCTTTTAGGTTCTTCTGCAGGCTTTGCGGGTGTGCTGCTGCTAAACAAGCTGCATACCCAGTTCCAAAAACGTGTAAAGGTGCTGAGCAACCAGGTTACGCATGACCCACATCCACTGGGTGGGGGGCCTTGTTCCGGGCTGGCTAGCGCATCATCGGCTGAGCCAATACCTTGTGGCTGTTCACGCCTCTTTACTTCCTTTAGTTCGTAATCTCCCGAATCACTAAACGGTTTACTTCCTCTTACTTCCGGGCTGGCTAGCGCATCATCGGCTGAGCCAATACCTTGTGGCTGTTCACGCCTCTTTACTTCCTTTAGTTCGTAATCTCCCGAATCACTAAACGGTTTACTTCCTCTTACTTGGTATACCATAAAATTTCTCCTTTGAAAAGTTCATCCATTTTAACATAAAAAATGCATAGCTCCAAGAGAAAATTATGCTGTAATTAAAATATTTACTTGTTTTATTGCACAAAATAAGCGGGGCGCGTAAAGTTTAGGGTGATGCGTTCTTTAGTAAAATATTTATTATTACTTGTGCCTCTGTGCGCTTGGGCAGATGAAGAGGCTTTTCAGCGGCGGCAGATCACCTATTTGCTCCAATCGGGCGAATATCAAAAAAGTTTTACTCTTTATCAGGACTGGAAAAAACAGCTGGGACGGCACGATTTTGAGATTTTGCATGACCTAGCTCTCATTTTGTTGGAGGAGGGGGCACGGGGAAGCGATGCTGAAAGGCAGCTTTTGAGCATTTTTGGCGCGGGGCTTGCCGGGACATCGGTCTCCTGGGAAATCCTGGAAGCTGGGATCCGCAGCCCGCACCCGCAGACACAGGTGGCAACGGTGCAGCTTTTGGGGCGGCAGCAAGATGACAGAAGTGATGAGCTTCTCTTAAAAGCGCTTTCTTCGGATTTTCTCCCTGTGCGCCTAGAAGCGGCGTATTTTTTGGCCCTGCGCAAACACAGGCACATCACGGGCCATTTGGAAGCGCTCATGTACCGCTTTCCAGAAGAGCTGCGCTTTTTCTTTCCTGAATATTTTGCCTTGATTGGCACGGGCGACGCCATTGCGATTTTAAAACACATGCTCGGCGAAAAAGAAGCGATGGTGCGGGTAGAAGCTGTCTTGAGTGCCGGGCGTTTTGGACGGGACGATCTTCTTCCGCAGATCCGCTCGCTTGCCACACATTTAAATTCCGCAGAACAAGAGGCGTGCGCGTACGCACTGGGTGAGCTTAAAGATTCCAAATCGCACGCTCTTGTAAAAAAACTTGCCAAATCCCCTTCTTCGAACGTAAAACTTGCAGCGCTTAAAACGCTTTTTTTTCTGGGCGATCAGAGCGCAAAAGAAGGAATTGGCGAGCTTGCGACAAAAAAAGATCTCTTTGCGATCTCGGCTCTAGGAGATATCCCGGAAAGCCAAGAGCAACTTTTAAAATTGGCACAAGATGAAAACCGTCATGTGCGCTTCAACGCAGTCTACGCCCTGTTAAGACTACGCGAAGCGCGCGTCACTCCTTTTTTGCGAGAATTTTTAATCCATGACAGCCGCGATCTGGGCTTTCAACCCCAATTTTCTACCGGAAGAGCGCACACAGCGTGGAAAGTGATCACTTCTGCGCGTCAACATTCTAATGAAGAGACCATGGATCTTTCTGCGTTTTCCGTAAGCGTGCGCGAACATTTGCTTAGATTGGCCCTGGAGCTTCCTGAAAATGCTTTTTTAAAGATAGCCGCGATGCTTTTCGAAACAAGGCAACACGACCTTGTTCCCCTTCTTGTTGAACTGTTAGGAAATCTTGGCACAGAAGGGGCAATTTCTCTTTTAAAGGAAAAAGCAGAAATGGCTGGGGCTCCTTTAATCCGCACCTACTCAAGCCTTGCCCTTTTCCGCATGAAGCAAGAAGGTCCCTATGAAAAACAACTCCTGGAATGGATTGAAAAAAGGAAGGGAAATGAACTGATCCGTTTTAGACCGCTCGCTCTGCGCTCATCCCTGCGCCTTCCCGATTATGGGTTTGATCTAACACCCGAAGAAAATTCGCGGCTTTTGATTGATACTCTCGATGCTTTTGCCAATCTTCATGAAGAAAAAGGGATCGATCTTCTTTTATCTTTAATCGAAAATGGCAACCCCAAAAACAGGCCTATTCTCGCGGGTCTTCTATTGCACACAATTCA
>CAZLDZ010000109.1:0-4114 GCA_964558435.1 uncultured bacterium | reverse complement strand
TGTTCCAAATCTTATTTAGCGCTTCCTTCACACAAGTCGGGGGTCTGGCGTTTCACGTCCCGACCCCCGACTTGATGATATTTCGAAACAAAAGGAAACAAATCTCTTTCGTGTAAACACTCGCATGCTAAAGTTTTTTGGGGTATAGGGGAGGGATGAAGAAATATGATTTGGTGGTGATTGGGACGGGCCCGGCGGGGGAAAAGGCGGCGGTGAAGGCCGCTTATTTTGGACATAAAGTCGCCATCATCGAAAAAGAAGACCTCTTTGGCGGAGCCGAAGTCGTCACGGGAACTCTCCCCTCCAAAACTCTTAAAGAAACTGCCCTTTTCTTCTCGGGAAAATACGAGAAAGGGCTTTATGGGATCGAGCGCGGCCTTGAGCATGAAGCCTCGGTAGAAGATTTCATGTACCGCAAAAATCAGGTCATGGAATCTTACAATCAAGAAATCTATGAAAACCTCATGCGCCATGGGGTTCACATCTACCATGGCCTCGCCTCATTTGAGGATCCTCATACAGTTCGTGCCGGAAGTGAGCTTATTTATGGAGATTATATCATCATCGCTACCGGCTCTTACCCTTATCATCCCGAAAATATCCCTTTTGATGGGAAGCGCATTCACGACTCGGACACGATTTTGCAAATCACGAAATTCCCCCGTTCGCTGTGCGTCGTTGGCGCTGGCGTCATCGGCTGTGAATATGCCACCATTTTTTCCACCATGGGCACCTATGTATACCTCGTGAATGATAAAGAGAAAATTTTGCCTTTCACCGATCAAGAAATTTCTCAAGAGTTGGTTAAACAAATGCACGATAACAGGGTGCAAATCCTCTTCAATAAATCTATTGAAAATGTGACGACAACTCCTCAAGACACTTTAGATATACGTCTAAAATCTGGCGAAGTTCTGCATGTCGATATGTTTCTTTTTGCTGCAGGAAGATGCGGCAACACCAAAGCGTTGAATTGTGAAAAAATCGGATTAAAAGTAGAAAAACGGGAAACCTTGGAAGTCGATACATCCTACCGCACCAACATCCCACACATTTATGCCGTAGGCGATGTGATCGGTTTTCCTGCGCTTGCGAGCACCAGCATGGATCAAGGAAGAGTGGCCGTCGCCCATATTTTTCAAACCGAAGATTTAAAACACCTTCCCAAATTTTTCCCCTACGGAATTTACACCGTTCCAGAGATTTCCATGGTGGGGATCACGGAAGAAGAAGCGCGCGAAAAAAAGCTCAACTACTGCACCGGAAAAGCCCGCTATGCCGATATGGCGCGTGGGAAAATCATGGGGGCAAAAGCAGGCTTCTTAAAACTTGTCTTCAACCGCGACGATCTCTCGGTTCTTGGCATCCACATCATCGGCAACATCGCCTGCGAGCTCATCCATTTCGGCATGAGTCTTGTGGAGGAGAAAAAAAATCTCTACGACATCATAGGGTATGTCTTTAACTTCCCTACCCTGCACGACCTCTATAAATACGCAGCCTACGATGGATTGAGCACCCTATCGGGGCGAAGAATCAAACCGTAGCGTTATGAATAAAGAAAGAATTGTGGTTGTTGGGTCTTTTTGGCAGGATTTGCTCTTTTGTAATCGCTTATAAAAGAATCTAACATGGAACGCAGGGTTTTTACTGCCTTTTTCCTGAATTCATCTTGGTCAGCTTTCGTACTGATAAATTTTCCATTTTCCCAAATTGTGCAGGGAATATGACTGCCATTACTTAACACTTCGACTCCCCCTCGGATCGCGATATTAAATTCAACGACTGGTAACTCCTTGGCACCCGAAGAATTCTCCTCAACAATAGGCGTAGCAATAATATTCATCATTACCCCCCCTGCTTTATATTTTTCTTCTTTTTGTTTAGCACTGAGCTGAGCATCAGAAGAATAAACTGAACCGATTTTCTCGAGATATTCAATCATTGTTTCTTTAAGTAGGGGTTCCAAAGCTTGATCAGCAAAAACGTAATATACTACAAAGACATTCTCATTTGAAAGTGGCGAACTCTTTGGTTGGGAAAGTTCTTTAGCAACTAGCTTGCAGAATATCCCAATCAAAACTGCGCATAATATTACGTATTTATGTCTCATACCTTAATCCCAATAAGGGTCTGCTGGGATCCCAAAGAATTTCCATTTTTCAGCAATCTTCACCATGGGGTCTACACATTCTCTCCAAAATCCCCCGGCCCTGCAGCAATCCACAGCTTTTTTACTTAAACCATCAATAAACAGATAAAAAACTACTTTCGCTTCTTTTTTTGGTATAATTGCGCACATTGCCTTCATAAAACTTGACATGTTATCAATAGTTCTTTCGCAAAAATCGTCACATAACACAAAAACAAAATCCTTATGATGGTACGTCAAAGGGATGAATTCGTGACCACAGTCGCATCTTTCTGAAAGTTTATACAAACTAATAATAGCTCTTAGGTCATTCGCAAGTTCTTCTACATTTCCCTGAAACGCATAAACCCATGCTCGACCCCATAATGCTCTTCCTACTATTTTTTCTTCTAACGGTATACGCTCATGAAAATCTAGGACCGTATTAAAATCCTCAAGCGCATTTTCGTATAATTCAGACATAAACAAATAAGTTCCTCGATCATTATACTTGTCTATGTCTTGAGGTGATGGATTCCATGATTCACAATGTGTGAAGGAAAAAAGCGTAGCTACAGATACGCAAAAAACAGCAAAAAAGCAAAGAAACCAACTTTTCATATAACCCTTTTGAGAAAGCTTAACTCGAGCAATCTTTGCAGTCAAATCTTCTAGCGTTGTCAAGATTTCCTGCTTCTGATAGCTTTGCTTCGATGGCGCCGTCGTGTCTTGTTCTGAAAACAGGTGAAGTCTTCGAGGGATGTGCCCCAGAATGGCAGCAAGGAGCTTTTTTCGGAGAGGTGGTTTTTTCGACGGGAATGACGGGCTATGTCGAGTCGCTCACCGACCCATCTTATGCTGGCCAAATTCTCGTTTTTACCTACCCTTTAATCGGAAATTACGGAGTTCCGGCTCCTGAAACTTGGGAATCGCAAAAAATCCATGCTGCGGGTGTGGTTCTTTCTGAGCCGTCGCTTTCTTACCATCACTATGCCGCAAAAACATCTTTTGTCGATTGGTTGAAAAGTCAAGGTGTGCCCCTTCTGTATGGCGTCGACACGCGCGCGCTGACAAAACGGATCCGTTCCCACGGTGTCATTTTAGGGGCAATTGCTCCAAAAGCAGCGTTTCCGCGCGCATTTCCTGAAATGGACACACAACTCGTACGCAGGGTCTCTACACCGGTACGAAAAAAACATGGCCAAGGCAAGAAAAAGATTATCGCGGTCGATTGCGGCATGAAGGAAAACATTGTGCGCTCTTTTCTGCACTTTCCCGTAGAGCTTGTGCAGGTGCCCTTTGATGCAGATTACACGGATGAAGACTGGGATGGGGTCTTTATCTCCAATGGGCCAGGGGATCCTGCTGCATGCACAGATACAATCCGTATCTTGCGCAAGGCGATGAGTAGGAAAAAGCCTATTTTCGGGATTTGTCTTGGCACTCAGCTCATGGCTCTTGCCGCATCGATGCGGACATTCAAACTTCCCTTCGGCCACCGCGGACACAATCAACCCTGCGAGCGCCTAGAAGATCGGCGCTGTTTTCTCACTTCCCAAAATCACGGCTATGCGATCGATGAGGCAAGCCTTCCTCCTGAATGGAAAGTTTCGTTCCGCAACTTGAATGATGGAACGATTGAAGGGATTGAACATACCTCTCTTCCCTTTTTTTCTGTGCAGTTCCATCCCGAGGCGTCCCCGGGCCCTGTGGACACGACATTTTTATTTGAAAAATTTTATGGACTCCTTTCATGAAAAAAGTTCTTCTTCTCGGATCAGGCGGCTTGCGGATCGGTCAGGCGGGAGAATTTGATTATTCAGGATCGCAAGCCATTAAAGCGCTTAAAGAAGAAGGCATTTTTTGCGTTCTTGTCAATCCCAACATCGCCACCGTGCAAACTGACGTGTCTATGGCAGATGAGGTCTATCTTCAACCTCTTTCTGTGCCCACGGTGACGCGCATCCTAGAAAAAGAACGACC
>CAZLDZ010000108.1:0-4119 GCA_964558435.1 uncultured bacterium | reverse complement strand
CGCGAGAAGGGACCCACGCCGAAGGCGAAGGGAAGTGAGCGCGCGAGCAGCCGATCGCCTCATATCGCACAGCAAAATCGCTCTCGCAGGCGAGCGCGAAGCGCGTGAGGGGTTGTGTACCACACACCCCTGGAGCCGAGGATGCGATTTGGCAAAGCGAGATGAGGCGCAAGGGGGCCAGCGGGGGGGCGGGACGTGTAACGCCAGACCCCCGACTTGTCTATGGAAGCGGCTACAATTTTTCTATTACGCGGGTTGCATGCAACCCGCGGCCTTATTTTTTAAAATTTGTAGAGCCAAGTGAGGGCAAAGGCGTGGTTGTAGAAGCGGGAGGAGAATTCTCCATCCCATGTGGTGGAGAGGGTGCAGTCTTCGTCGGGGATGAGGAAGATCAGTCCAAAGGAAGTTCCCGCAAGCGAGCGTGACGGGTTCATCCCTTTTACTGTGAAGCCCTCTTCTGCGCCTTTTAGGCGCGCACGGATTTTTCTGCCTTGAAAACGTGTCTCACGGATGTAAGAGACGGAAAAAGTTGGAGAGACTTTATTGTGTGCAAAAGAAAAGCAGCGCGCGCCTCGGAAGCCGAGCTCGCTGCGCAAAAGATCAGAATTTTTGCGTTTGACATGTAGGTTTAAACTTCGTGCCCCTTTTTCCGTGAACCCTTTTTCATGAAGATACAAATAGTCTAGACGTACAAAAGGGGAGAGTAGGGCGGATTTCACTTTCCACAAATAGCCGCCTTCAAAATCTCCGGTAAAAGAAAATCCATCGTGTGTATTCTTTGCATTGCGGTTCACGACGACGATGCTCGGATCTTGAAACTGGATGTGCCGTTTGGCTCTGTAGTGGTTGTAGTTTCCAAAGAGAGCTCCTTGAAGATAGAAGTTTCCTGTTCGGCCGGCAGCGTAAAGTGTCGTATAACCTGTTTGAATGGCTCCATCACCTTTGTCATGTTCCCAGTTTAGGGAAGAATAGGTGTATGCAAGAGCCCCACCTAAAAGAAGACAATCACGGGGATTTCCATCGATTCCCAAAATGATGCCTCCTGTTCCTGTTTTAAACGCAGGCTCATGACTTTTTCTATGTTGTGAAGAAAAGGCGCCAAGGGGTGCAAGCCACACATGATTTTTGTAGTCACATGTTTTGACGCAGGTGTCGTGCACTTGATAGAGCCGTTCAAACAGAGCAAAACTCACATCGAGTGCTGCGTTTTCTTGCGCGAGGGCAAGAGCTGTAAACTGGGAAGGTTGCAGCTGCTCAAGCTCATCGTCAACCTCATCTGCGGAGGCCATTCTGAGTTCAGCCAAGATCAATTCAAGATCACTTCCAGGCGCGGGATCAAGCGCATCTAAAGATTCGGCAATCGACTCTTCATTCCCATCAAGGTTAAGGGTAGAAAATGGGAGTAGCGACGTGTTCAAAAAGATCTGCGTGGGCGTGTAAAACACGGTCGAATAAAATGTAGGAAGGGTGTTCATCACACTGGAAAATGTCCCTGTACTTCCTCCAGTTGTATCAACAATCAGATAGGAAAATTGATCGGGATAAATCCCTGGTTGGGGGATGACTTCAAGAGTTGCTCCGGGTTCAAGGACAAGAGTTCCTAAAATGTTCACCAGATCCGAAGTTGTGGGGTCAAGCTCAACTTCAAGTGCAGATCCCGCTTGAAACACATGATTTCCCACAAGGGTGATTGTCCCAATACTATTTCCTGGAGCAAGTCTTCCTGCAAGCGTGACATTCCCGACGACGCTGCCCGCCCCCGATAGTGTGGCAGGGGCGTGCACAAGAACTCCTGCCGTACTTGTGTGTGCGCCGTTCATCACAATTTTTCCTGCGTGTGCCTCCGTAAGACCGCTCAGCGTATTTGTCCCTGAAAGTTCAAGAAAACCCTCTCCTTCTTTTTTTAGGGATTTTCCCTGCACATTTCCCGACACTTTCATATCTACAGAAGAATTTCCCCGTGCAATGTTGAATTTGCGAGCAGCATTTCCCAAATCGACATTTCCCAAGAGACTCGCGCTTCCTTGTGTCCCCACAAAGGCAATTTCTCCGCCTGTTGGGGCTGTGAAATGCACCGGACCCGATAAAGATGTATTTCCTTGCATGCTGAGCGCAAGGCCGGAGCCTGCCAGTGTCAGTGGCGCACCCTCTTGGGCAACGTGGCCTGCATTGAAAATGAGACTTCCACACTCTTGTGCGTGGCCATTCAATTTAAAGAGTGCGCCCGGGGCATCCAGAGTCACGGTTGCGAGCTGTGTCATCTGCTTTGGAGCAAGGGTGGATAGAGTCGCAGCAAAGGGAAGCAAAATCGAACCAGAAAGTGCCGGCTTATTTCCGCTTTTTCCGAGTTCAAGTGTGCCTGCGTTAATGGTTGTCAGCCCAGTGTAGGTATTGGAATCTGCTCCAGACAATTGCACAATTCCAGGTCCTTGCTTAATCACTCGTCCGCCTGAGCCGCTAAGAGTGCCCAAAAAATTGGAAGTACCGTTTCCACCCAGCATTAACGTCGCGTCGCCAAGGTTGACAATGCCCGCCCCTGAAAGAAGCCCAATTGTCTGGTTGTTATGGTTGAGATCAAGCGACCCTCCCGCGTTGACTGTAACTTGAGAGCTGCTGGCAAACTGGTTGGTGCTATCGCAGCGCACCTGAGCATTTGTCCCGATCACCGCATGTCCAGGGATCGCAATCACCCCTGCTTGTTTATTGAGAATAAGCGTTCCCGCTTCAATAGAAGTCATTCCTGTGTATGTGTTGGCATGGGTGCCAGAAAAGCGCAAAATGTGTGTGCCTTTTTTTGTAAGACTTCCACTGCTGATGGCACTGCTGATATCCACATCGACGTTTAAGCCTCCTGATGTCCCCGTAAATTCCTGGATGCCACTGCCTAAGTTAAGCGTGCCCCCTTCGATCATACTCATCTGATTTCCTTGGGGTATGTAGGAAAAAGCAGGAGAGGACGCTTGAGGAGAAAGTGTCAGGCTGCCTAAAAATTTTGCCCCACCTTTAATCGAAACCACTCCACTTCCTTCACCCACCGTGAGAGCGCCCCCTCCCGTAGTGACCATGCCGCCATCGAGGACCAAAGTGTGGATTGTTTCAGAAAACCCGTTGAGGTCAAACACCCCTTGGGCAACGGTGACGTTAGCGCTTGAGCCCTCGCGGATCTGGTGCGCAGCTCCAAGACGTAGAGTTCCTCCAGAAATGTGCGCCGCATTGATCGCGTCCACCCCTGGAGTTTTATTGAGAGTTAGCGTTCCTTTTTCAACAGACACTGTGAGGCCAAAATTGGGGACAGTGCCGGAAAACACCACTTCTCCTGCACCCTTCTTAGTCAGCGATTTTCCTCCTGCAACAATTCCCCCTGAAAGATTCAGAGGATTTTCTGCCTCTTGTTCAATCAGTAAATCTTCTGAAAGATGGAGGTTTGAAGAGTTTTTTTGTGGGGGATTTTGCGCATGGAAATTCCATGTTTCCGCAGAAAGAATAGATGTCCAGAAAAGCAGTCCCAGTAGTCGCATAAAAGCTCCATTTCAGATGTTCGCTGCTGACTCTGTTATATGAAAAAATTAAATTTTTGTGAGTAAAAATTTTGCAATTAAGACCGGATGCTGAAGAAAAAGTTTGAGAAGGACCCAGTAAGAGACCCCTTCAATTTCTTTGCATAGCACATGTGGATAGAGCGCACGCGCATCTTCTACCCAATTGCGGTAGAACTCTGGAAAGAGTTTAGGCAGTTTATCCAAGGGAAAAAATGCAATTTCTTGGCATTCTGCATTGATTTGAGGTGCACCCGAAGAGATGCAGCACTCAAAAAAATGGGTGCGCTCTGTCATCCGGTTCACAGGAAGATAAACGGCCACCTTGCGCACACACACAACAACGTAGCCCGTCTCTTCAAAAAGTTCGCGCACGACCGCTTTCTCGGGCGCCTCCTCCGCTTCAATACCTCCGCCTGGAAGCACCCACACAGGAACATCGCGTCTTTTGATGAGAAGGACCGAGGTGCGGGCCTCATCAAAAATCACACCAAATGCAGCTTCTTGTTTACCCATTTTTTCCCAAAGTTTATAGTGATTTAAAACAACATTGAGAAAATCTGCTGCGTCGGCTCTGCAGCAT
>CAZLDZ010000107.1:0-4135 GCA_964558435.1 uncultured bacterium | reverse complement strand
AGGACAACGGAGGAGTACTCAAGGCTTTGTTGAGCCAGGTTGAGCTGCACTTGGATCAGAAGAAAATCTGCGGGTTTCATGTTGTCGCCTTGAGCTTTCATGGCGGCGAGTTTGCGCTTGGAGTCTTCGAGAAGGTTTTGGCCGTTGGTCACGTAATTGACAAAGCGGGAGATGGGGCCGGCGCCTGTAGAGATCTCCTCTTCATCGGCGCGCGCAACGCCAAGGTGCGTAGCGGCAGTGCGGATATGGGTATGAGCGTCGCCTAGCTTATTTTTTAAGAGGTATTTGCTCGACTGTTTGAGGCGCAAGTTGGAGTTGGAGAGGTAGGAGTTGATATCGCCCATCGTAGATTGCGCATTGATGACTTGAGAGGAGAGTGTATCAAAAGTGGGTGTCGCAGGGAGGCGTGTTTGACCTGCGGCGATCTCAAAAGGCGAAGAAAGCGGAGTTTTTGCAGGGCCGCCTAGCGTCGCACTTTTAGCTTCTTCCATGTAGGAAGAAAAAGGCTGGCCGGTCGTCTCGAGCCTACTGGCTTCTCCTTCGACAGCGCGCGTCGCAGGAATCCGCTCTGAGCCAGGCACTTCATCCAGCGGACTTTTTGGCGTCGTCATAGTGCTTAAGCTGTTTTTTTTGTTTTTTTAGGTGGCTCTTGCATGGGAGGGGGCGCTTTTTTCACGAAATTGTCCACGAAATCGATCGCGGTTGATGCCAGAGTTTTCACGCCGGGGTCTTGTGCTTTTTGCGCGGTTTCTTCGAGGATTTTTTCACCTTTCAGCGTCTCATTCGGAGAAAGTGCTAGACTCAAGCCTAAGAAGGCCTTTGCCATTTCGTTGTTGGGCTCTTTGGCAAGGACTTCTTCAAAAAGTTTGCACGCTTGTTTTAATTCCAATTTGCAGAGGTGCATGTAACCTAAACCCACTTTAGGCAGGGTATTTTGCGGATTGAGAAGCTCTGCTGCGCGAAAGAGCTTGACGGCTGCATCTTCGTCCGCTTGGTTCACGGCGATAAAACCAGCTTCCACAAAAAGGATGAAGTGGTCTTGGTATTTTGTAACTTCTGGCATAATTTTTTACCCTGTCTTCTGGTTACGAATCGAGTTATTGATCACCGACTGCACCTGACTAATCAAGTTGGAGATCGACTCTCCGATCTGCGTCACCTGGCTCATCTGGAATTGGAGCAAAAGGAATTTACCAGGGGTGGCTTGTGAAATTTTGGAGGCGACGTTTTTTACAGCTTCAACCACCTTACTCTGCAGTAAAATGTACGCTTTAATGAGCGTGGCAAAAGAAACGGTTCCGGACCAGGGCGATTTATAGGTAGACATGTATTATTTTTTCTCCTGTTTTTTTGTAGCGATCCGGTTTAAGACACGTTTCAGTGCAGCGTAGCCATGCAAAAGGATACCCAAATTGTCAAACTCAACAGATGCAGCCCCAGTTCTTAGAGTGCCTTTGATCTCTTGTGTTTTTTCATCCGCAATCTGAAGAAATTGACGGATCTTCGTAGGGTCATTTTTTAAATCTTTTTCAAGGTCAAATTCGAATGTTTGCTGTGCTTTTTTCTCTAAGCCGTACATAGAAATCCTTTCTCCTAATTATTGCAGATTGTAATTAATCCGAAATTTTAATCCATCTTTTTCAAGAAGCACCATATTTGGTTGAATAGTTGTAATTGTCATTCCATCCAAAAGATCTCCTTTTCCAACAATTTTTCCATTGATAAGAACAAAAACTTCTTTATCTTCTTTTTTGGAAGATCCTGTCACCTGATATTTTTCTGTCAGATCGATGCGGGAAGTCTCTTCTGTTGCCAGGACAACAAAATTTTTCACAGAACGCACACCCATCAGTGCGCGGAAATGGCTGAGCATCTCTTCATAGGCGCGCTTCTGTTTTTCATCGACACGTCCTGAAAGCACAAGCTCACCATTATTGAGTTGAAACACCACACCCGCAAATCCTTTCTCGATCAAAATACTTTGGATTTGCGTCGCGAGATTCCCTTCGACTACAACCTGGTTTTCTAAACGGTCAAGATAGGGGAAGTTGACATTAATATAATCGGAAAGAGCCTGCGCATCTTCAGGGCGCTCAAGGTAGCCTTTCATCACAAAACGGCCGGGCGATGGTGAATGGATCGAAATGCCCTGCCATGCCGGATTTGTCATGAGGAGGGCGTTCATGTTTTGCCACACATATTCATCAACGACAACATTATCATCGATCTCTGTGATGAAGGAGAGGGAACTAATTGCATAGAGAAGTTCCTGCTTTTCCACGTTGGTGAGCACATGTCCCACCAGAAATAGTTTGCCCGAGCCTTCTGAGAAAGAGAACTGCACATCAGGGTAATTTTTGACCACATCTTGAATGTGCTCAGATTCATGTTTTTCAGAAATCACGACAGGCTCAACTTTAAAAAGAGAAAAAATGCCGAAGATAAGCAAGAAAAGGAAAAAGGCGCCAAAACCGCTCCATATGAGGTGGTTTTTCGAGATGCGCATCTCTTTCCATTCGCGCACAGGACGCGGAGTTAAAGGTGCAGCTTCGCGCGCTCCTTCAAAGCCTGCGGGAATAGAGGGAAAAACAGCAGAAGAGACAATGGTCTCGCGCACCTGTTGTCGGTCGATCAACAAAAATGTCGTCGTGCCCAAGGCTACGAGATCTTGAGAGGAAATAAGATGTCTTTCTGCAATCAGCTCACCATTGACAAGAACCCCATTGCGACTTCCCATATCTTCGATAAAAACGTGTTCCTGATCATCGACAATCAATTTCGCATGCTGCCTTGAAACGCTCAAATCATGGAACACCACATCGCATACATTGGGATCTTTGCCAATTACATACGTTTTCGATTTTTCAAGAGCAAATTCGGCACCTGCATTGGGCCCCGTCACCACTTTCATCAGCCAGCGCGTATCAAGAGGAGAAGAGAGCACAGCCTCTTCTAGCTCCTCTTCAGGAAGCTTAGGCTCTTCTTCCAAAACAGGAGGCGTGCGCGAAAATCTGAAAAACGTGCTCCCAATTTGAAGAATATCTCCTTCTTCAAGAAGGACAGACTCGGTCACAATCTTGCCATTTTGTGTGACAGGGTTGACCGAACTTAAATTTTCTAAAAGAAAGCCTTCGCTTGTGATGTGGATGATCACATGCTTGCGCGACACCATCGGATCTTCAAGGACAAAAGTCGCAACGTCTGGATCGCGCCCAATCGTCCATTCTGTTCCCTCTTCTAAACGGAGAACAACTCCCGAAAGAGGACCTTCTTCTGCAATCAAATAACCTGGCATTATACAATAACCTTAAAGAGTGCTCTTTTCTGCATGTTGGGCAAGTTCTTTGCGCCAGTAGTCTGCGTAATTGACAAAATCTTCGACAGCTTCTTTAAACGCCCCATAGTTCACGTCATACGGGATGGCCAAAGACAGTGTCAAGAATTTCTCTTCTCCATCAAGTCCAATCACGCCCCCACCCGTCCCTTGCCCCAAAAAGTTTGCCTTCATGAGCAAAATAAATAACTCCTCCCGCTTTTTTTCAGGGACGGAACCCAGCTGAGAAAAGAGAAGAAGCCCAGGATCGAGCTCCTTGAAAGAAACGCTCACAGTGCCGAGCATCAGCTGAAATTTCCCCTCCTTTTCCGCATAAGGAGCAAGCTCCAGCTCATCCACCAAGCGCTCAAGATGTTGTTCAAGCAATGAAGTTAACGGCATGACGCTTAAAAAATACAGTTCAGGTCTGTTTAAGACAATAAGAATTAGATAATTCTTAACAAGCTACGTCGAAACGGATTTGCTGCGTGCAGCAACTTTTCGTAATGGTCCAAAGAGATGCGAATGCGCCCCCGTTCATACGCAGCAGATTTTCTCAATGTTGTTTTAAATCACTATAATTCTTAACAAGCTACGGTATTGTTGCACAACCACTCTTCCAACGTGCCCGAGTCCGTGTCCGAGTCCGAGCTGCCGACCTTGCATCATTCTTAAGATCGAAAAAAGAATCGGAACTCGGACTCGGGCACGAAAGGAGGGAAGCTTGTGCAACAATCTCCCCTTTTTGACAAGATCCTTTTAATCTTTATAGTGAAACTATGAACGAGCCCGATAAATTCAAGGAGCTCCTGGCCCGCATGA
>CAZLDZ010000106.1:0-4152 GCA_964558435.1 uncultured bacterium | reverse complement strand
CGCGGCTTCTGCAATTGGGTGCGCGAGCAGAAAATCTCAAAGATCCATTTGTTCAAGAGCAGATCTTTTTGGCAGCTCAAAACATCGTCTCCTTTGTTAAAGCTTTTGGAGAAAATTCCTCGATTTCCGCGCGCTATTTTGCAAGCTTCACCCAACTTGATGGCATCTCATCTCACGAAAGTGTGCAGAATTTTATTGCTGCTGTTGCAGAAGTTAAGGATCAGGTCAAACTTAAACGGATCGCTCAAGAAGGAGTGCTAACACCTGACATTTCTCGAGAAAAAATTTTAGGCGATGCAGAAGAAATTCTTCGCAGAAAGGCAGCGCAGTTTCAGGCGGGAAAAACCCCTTGGACTTATGCCTCTTTGGGAGCTTCCATTGATGAAAGTGCAAAAACTGCGAAAAAGGGAGAGCTACAGGTCATTTCCTTAAAAGAGCGCAACCCTTTTATTGAAAAAATCGCCATCGATTGGACAAATGAAAAGATCTATCTTTTACCCTATCCCGATCTGTTGAAGGCCGGCACCCAACAATTCATTTATAATGAAGTGGCGCAAGCCGCCCGGTTTGCTTCAGAAAAAATTTCTCCTGCACAAGACCAATTTGAGATTTCCCTTTCAGGGCTCTCCAACAGTAGTAGTTTTCTTGCTCTCCGCCTTTCAAAATTGGCCCAAGCAGAAGCAGGAGAGCTCAAAAAACTGCTCGTGTCTTCCTGGAATCCAAAACATCCCGATTTGAAAAAAGACGTTTTCCCCATTTGGGATTACGACACATATCAATCACTTTCTCCTGAGCAGAAAAAACTCGGTCTTTTGGTTTATGCGCCGGCTCAATACAGCAAGATGCCTGCAAAAGGGCTTCATATGAACTCGGTCTATGTGATCGCCAAGGGCTTGGACCGTATTTTACAAAAAGCTCAAGCGGCTCCACATTCTGAGGAATCAAGACAGCTTTTGGAGGATTTTGCATCTCTTCGCGAGATTCTTCAAAATAGCGGTTTTTTTGGGTATGGGGGAGCTTCCTTATTAGCAGAGCCTGAATATGCACAGGATTTTATCTTTGAAAAGGAAAACTATTTTCAAACTCTTTTAAAAGCCACGCGCGAAGATTTCAAGGTTCACGGGACCAAGCGTTATGCTGTTCTGGAATTTACAGATGTTGAGCAACGGCTTCTTGTTGAAAATAAGATTGCCACACGTATGCATGAGGATCTCGTGAAATGGCGCGATGACTACCATGCAGCACAACTCGGCATTAAAGGCGCCTCTCCTTTTGATGTTCCAAAGCCTACGAAGAATGTCTTTTGGAGCAATTTTTCTTTGAGTTTTGCTAAGTATTTTAGAGGGGATGAGCGCAAAGTGCTGCATTGGGGACTCGATCTTTCGGGCGGAAAAACTGTCCAGATTGAGCTTTTCGATAGCAACAATAGACCCGTGAAAGCTGAAGCCGATATCAAACAGGGTATCAATGAACTTTATAAACGTGTCAATAAAATGGGCGTTTCTGAAGTCAGTATCCGCAAAGAGGGCGATACCATTACTTTAGATTTCCCTGGTTCTCAAGGGTTATCTGCCCAAGAACTTGTCAAAGCTTCCACAATGTACTTCCACATTGTGAATGAAAAATTTTCCACGCAGAACTCCTCTTTAAAAGAGCATGTCCACCGGTTTCTACAAGAGATTTGGAACGAAGCCGTCGTTACAAATCGAAAAGATGCAGAAGAGATCAACCGCATTGCAGAGAAACATCTTTATGGAGATTCTTCCAATGGAGAACAGGTCCAACCCCGTAGCGAATCTGCACGCATTCTTTATGAAAATGGGCTAAGACTCCCATCTTCTGGGGATCTCGGCATGAGCAGCACGTTTGACGATTCTTTCTCCAAAATTGCCCTCATGCGCGGAGAAGACTTTACAGATTGGCGTGGTCAGACTAATCCTCTTTTGATCGTGTTTCGCAATTTTGCGCTCGAGGGATCTAATCTTGAAAATGTGCATGCTTCTTACGACCCTTCCAAGGGGAATTTTTTAAGTTTTTCAATTGTTGGGCACCAGACTACGAACAGTGGCAAAAGTTATAATCCCCAAGGCGAGCTGTATGCTTGGACCTCGCGTTTTGCCCGCACAAAAGTTGCCGGGACCCCCTTAGAAGCCTATTCTCAAGGGAGTGGATGGCGTATGGCTGTTATTTTAAATGGGACCGTCATCAGCGCCCCCACGTTGGATGATGCCCTAAAGGACAATGCGAGCATCACGGGAAGCTTTACCCAAAGAGAAGTCAACCAACTAGAAGCCGATTTAAAAGCCGGTTCTTTGAGTTTTACTCCACACATTCTCTCCGAAAAAAATGTCTCACCAGAGCTTGGTTCCCAAGAGCGCACACTCGGAATATGGGCCACTTTTCTTGCTCTTGTTCTTGTGATTGCGATGATGACGAGCTATTACCGTTTTGGTGGAGTTGTCGCCTCAGTTGCTGTGATTTTTAATCTTTTGATCATGTGGGCCACACTCCAAAACCTATCTGCTACACTGACGCTTGCCACGATTGCAGGCCTCGTGCTCACTTTAGCTATGGCGGTCGATGCCAATGTTCTTGTCTTTGAAAGAATTCGCGAAGAATTTGCGATTTCTGGACGTATTGCACATGCCATTCAAGCGGGTTATCGAAAAGCTTTTTCTGCCATTATCGATTCCAACGTCACAACAGTGATTGCAGCTCTTATTCTTTTACATTTTGATTCGGGGCCCATCAAAGGCTTTGCCGTGACTTTAATCATCGGTATTGTTTCTTCAATGTTTACTGCTCTTTTTATGACACGCTTTTTCTTTGCAAATTGGGTACAAAATCCTAAGCATAAAACTTTAAATATGGCGAATTGGATTAAGTCTTCCAATATCGACTTTTTAAAGCTCACGCGCACAGCTCTTATCTCGTCCACAATCATCATTGCTCTCGGGAGCGCTCTTTTTTATACCGAAAGACATTCCCTTTTAGGCATGGATTTTACTGGAGGCTATGCCGTAGAAATTGAGCTGCCCGAGCAAAAGGGAGCAAATTATAGAAAGAATGTAGAAAACGCTTTAATTAAAGCCGGAGCAAATGCCCAAGAATTTCAAATCCGTGAGCTTACGCCTAAAAACCACATCCGTCTTTTCTTAAGTCGCAGTCTAGATCAGTCAGGGCGCCCTTTCTTTGCGCTTCCTCCACCCACTTCCGAGCCTCTTTATGCCTACCAGACAAACCCCAAACTTGTCTGGATCGCACAGTCTCTTGAAAGTGCCGGAATGCCGCTTACAGAAAAAGCTCTACAAAATCTGGAGAGCAGTTGGTCTCAAGTCAGTGGACAAATGTCAGACGCCATGCGTACAAACGCACTCATCGGTCTTTCCTTGGCCCTTCTCTGCATCCTGATTTACATCACTATCCGATTCGAATTTAAATATGCAGTCACAGCAACACTTTGTTTAGCCCACGATGTTATTTTTTCCATTTGCATGGTCGCTCTTTTGCACACCCTCAAGGTTCCCGTCCAAATGGACCTCAACACCATCGCCGCCTTGATGACAATCGTCGGTTATTCTCTCAATGACACCATTATTATCTTTGACCGCATTCGAGAAGACCTACACCTCATGCGCAAATCTTCCTTTAGAGATGTTGTGAATCATGCCCTCAATGCAACCCTTAGCCGCACTCTTATGACCTCAGGAACGACTCTCGTTGCCCTCGTTCCACTAGTTGCCCTCGGAGGCAGCACAATCTTCGGCTTTGCCCTCGTCATGTGCATCGGCGTCATCTTCGGCACCCTCTCCTCCCTCTTCATCGCCGCCCCCCTCCTCCTCTTCTTCCAATCCCGCGAAGAGAATAAAGTGAAGGAATTTTCCTGACGGAAAATTCCAAGGAAATAAGTGCTCTAGTTTTCCGAAGGAAAACTAGAGAAAAGATAAGATTTTTTTTAGGGCTTCCCTTCACACAAGTCGGGGGTCTGGCACTAAAGTGTCCCGACCCCCCGCTGGCCCCCTGGGGCTTTATCTGGCTTTGATAAATCGTGGCCTAGGGCGGAGGGGCGTGTGGTACACAGCCCCTCCACGCGCCTCCGGCGCTCGTCTGTGGTACGATTTCTCTGTGCGATCTGAGTCGAACGGCTGCTCG
>CAZLDZ010000105.1:0-4419 GCA_964558435.1 uncultured bacterium | reverse complement strand
TTGCCGCTGCGTCCCCTCTCCTGGATCAAAAAGAAGCCCTTCATCATTCCAGCGGACGAGATAAGCGCCGTGGTTGCGTGTGCGCGTGGGCTGCTGACTTGAGCACCCTAAAATAATGAGGTCACGGATGCTCATGATTTCTTATCCTTGAGAAGAATGCTAATTTTCCTAAAAACAGACCGATCAGGCCGCCGATGATGTGCGCGGTGTTGGCAATGTTTGCTGTCAGCTCTGCCTGCGTAAACATTTGGAGGGCAAAGGAAAAAAGCTCGAGTGCAAACATGGCAAGCACAAAGATCAACACAAAAAGCGCGGTGGATTTTTGTAGAGGATACCCCTCCCAGGGAGCGACTTTTTGGCGCATCCAGATGAAGCCTGCCATGCCGACGACAACACCGGAAAACCCGAGAAAAAAAGGGCCGCTGACAAAATACTGTAGTGTGTTGGTGATGCAGGCAACGATGAGAATGAGAAAAAGCAGGCGTTTTTTGCCGATCCTCTCTTCGATCTGCCTGCCCAAAATCCAGAGCCACGCCATATTGAAGAGAATGTGCAAAAAGCCGCGGTGCATGACGATGGGGGTAAAAAAGCGCCACACTTGTCCCTGGCGGATTTTTTCAAAGAGAGGTGGGGATGGATCGTGTTTTTTCTCAAAAAAGTAGGCAAGAGCCCCTTTCCAGGAAGGGATCTTTTCAATCTGTTCGATCTTTTGTTGTTCCTGTTCGGGAAGTTCCTTCAAGTCTTTGGCTTCTTTCAAGGGCATTGTCTCTAGAGTGTCTTTGAGTTCATCGTAGGCATGCGGATAATCAAAGACCATGACTTGCTCAAGAGGCGTAAGACCTAGCTGCAAAGCAAGAGGCCCATTTGCGTCGACCATTTTGACTTCTTGAACTCCGTTCCAAAAAAATAGAATCACACACACAGCGAGAAGGAAATTGGTCAGCGTGAGGGAAAAGACTTCGCGGGGACGCAAGGAAACTTTGATGCGGAAGCGTTTTTTTTGCGTGGAAACATCGGAAGGTGCAGGCGCATGTTGCACAAGAGGAGCTTCCTCTGTAAAAAAATCCTGGGGATTTTTCCTGTAGCGTTCATAAAGACCGTGCGCCACGGCAAAATCCTCTTCATTTTCAACCCAGACACGTGTGACATGTTTTTTTGTTTCCGCATCCTGAAAAGCTTCGTAAGAACAGGCAATTTTTCCCTTCTCTGAGAGGAGATGGCAAAACTGGTGCGCTTCTTTTTCTTCGGAAAAAATCCCGATTAGACGCATGTGGCGCCTATACGTTTTAAGATTTGAGAGGTGGAAAGACCCGGAACCAAAGAAACGATATGCATTCTTCCTCCCTGCGCTTTGACCACTTCGCTTTCAATACACTTTTCGCCATATTCTGCGCCGTTGACGTGGACGTGTGGGCGGATTTTTTCGAGTAGAGCGCGCGGATCGGTCTCTTCAAACCATGTCACATAGTCGACAAAGCTGATGGCTGCCATCATTTTTAAGCGCTCTTGAAGAGGAATGATCGGTCTTCTTGGGCTTTTGTAGCGTTTGATGGATTCATCGCTGTTGAGCGCAACAATTAATACGTCCGCTTGTAGAGAAGCTTGATAGAGAATTTCTAGATGTCCTGCATGTAAAAGATCAAAAGATCCATTGAGGGTGGCAATGGTTTTTTTTGCTTTCTTGATCTCCTCGACACATGGGCCCAAGTGTTCTGGCAACAGAATCTTCTGCAAAGAAAATTCCGCATAAGTTTTAGCGTTTTTTGGAGAAGGCAACACGGAAAACCTCGTCATAATGTTCAACAAAATGCACTTTTAACCCTTTTTTAAGATAGGCAGGAAGCTCGTCATAGTCGCGCTGGTTATCTTTGGGGAAAATTAAGCATTTAGCTTTGGATCTTCGTGCAGCAATGAGTTTTTCTTTCACACCACCGATAGCCAGTATTTTTCCTGTGAGCGTGATCTCTCCAGTCATCCCCAAATTCTCTTTGATGGAGGCCCCTTTTAACAGGGAAAGAAGCGCTGTGACCATGGTGATCCCTGCGGAGGGCCCGTCTTTAGGCGTTGCCCCTTCAGGGATATGCACGTGCACTTGAGATTTATCGAAGAAGGGAATCCCGCGTGCATATTTTTCTTTCTGGCTGCTCAAATAGGACCAGGCAATTTGCGAAGATTCCTTCATCACATCTCCTGCCTGCCCCGTCAGTTTCATCTCTGTTTTCTCTGCTGCAACCTTGATCGCTTCCACATAGAGCGTCGCCCCACCGTGAGAGGTCCAAGCAAGCCCCATGCAGACACCCACGGGTGTTTTTTCATAGTAGCGATCGGAAGTGAATACGGGCTTTCCTAAATATTCTTTCAGATTGGCTTCTGAAATCTCATAACTTTGTCGCGCTGCACCAGGGGGTGCATTAGGAGGTGCATCAGGAAGTGGACCTGGAGGCTTCTTCTCAAGATCTTTGACGATTTTAACGGCGACTTTTCTCAAGATCTTTTTGAGGTTATTTTCGAGCGTTCTTACGCCGGCTTCGCGCGCATATCCGTTGATGATTTGCCTAATCACCCCTCGTGTGAACTCCACATCAGATGTTTTTAATCCCATGAGATTGCGGTTCTTTGGAAGAAGGTATTTTTTGGCGATCTCTGTCTTTTCTTCTAAAATGTAGCCAGAAAGGCGCAGCACATCCATCCTATCGCGCAAAGGGTCTGGGATCGTGTCGAGAATATTGGCTGTGACAAGAAAGAGGACATTGGAAAGATCGCAACGCACATCCAAATAGTGGTCGAGAAAATCTTTATTCTGCTCAGGATCGAGAACTTCCAGAAGTGCAGATGCAGGATCCCCATGAAAACTTGAACCAATTTTATCCACTTCATCGAGCATGATGATCGGATTCATGGCTTGTGTGAGTTTCAATGCTTGAATGAGCTTTCCTGGCATGGAACCGATGTAAGTGCGTCTGTGTCCTTTAATTTCGGCTTCATCGCGCATCCCACCCACAGAAAAACGGTAAAATTGGCGATTAAGCGCCCGTGCAATGCTTTTGCCGATGCTTGTTTTTCCCACACCAGGTGGCCCCACAAGCCCGATGATGCTGCCTTTCACGCCTCCACTGAGCTTTCCGACGCTGATGAATTCGAGGATCCGCTCTTTGATGTCGCTCAAACCGTAATGATCTTCATCAAGAACCTTTTTAGCGACGGTTAAATCGTGATGCTCAGGCGTCGTGATCCCCCAAGGAACAATGGTCAACCAATCGAGGTAGTTGCGACATACCGCATATTCGGCAGAGTGCATGTCTAGAACATTCAACTTCTCCATTTCATCCGTGATGACTTTCATCACATCGGGAGGGACTGTGCATTTTTTTAGGCGCGCTTCGAATTTTTCGATATCACACGTCTTGTCTTCTTTTTCCAAGCCCAATTCTTTTTTGATGGTCTTGAGTTGCTCCCGCAGGAAAAATTCTCTTTGGGTTTTGGAAATCGAAGATTCGATTTTTTGGTTAATGCTGTTTTGCAGCTTGGAAAGATCCAGCTCTTTTTTCAAAAGAACGAGCGCTTTATCGATTCTTCCCTGTAGCTCAAATGTGGCAAGAACATCCTGGAGCTCTTCACGCGTGGCAGTCGTTAAAGCCACAGCAAAGTCGGCCAGCTTTCCGGGTTCTGTGAAATCTGAGTGCCCCAAAAAAATCTGCAGCTCTTCTTTGAAAAGAGGGTTTAATTTGAGAAGCTCTTTAATCGTTGTGATGATGCTGATGGAATAGGCTTTCAATTCTTTTGAAAGTTTTTCCGGGATATCTTCATGGTATGTGACTGCCGCGCGCAAACCTTTCGGCACTTTGATTTCTTGCTGGAAGCTGATCCTTTTTTCCATGTTGAGGACCACTTGAGCCCCGCCCTGCTCCATCGGAATAATCCGCAAAATGCGCGCCAGCACTCCCACAGGATGCAAATCTTCAAATCCAATTTTGTAAATGTTGGCCTCTTCCTTCTTGGTGAGGAAAAGCCCCATGCACTTATGCTCGGACTTGGCAACAGTTTTTAAAATTTCATAATAAGCGCCCGTCTCGATGACAACCGGCGCTGCCATCCCGGGAAAAAAAGGGCGGCGCGTCAGGGGGATGATGAACACCTGATCAGGGAATTCCCCCTCAGCTTTCTTCTCTTGCGTCTCTTGATTAAACGCCTCGATGAGCGACTCCTCCTCATCGATCAGTACATCCGTCTCTTCAAAATCCATAAGCCGTCCAATCTACCATCTTTATTCAATCAATGCAATTCCCCAAGTAGAAAGGAAATTTTTTAGAAAGAAGAATTTTCCTGACGGAAAATTCTGAAAGGATAAAAGTTTTTATTGTTGGTTGAATAGACATGTCGGGTGACACGGCACTTAAGTGTCCGTGTCCCCTGCGACCC
>CAZLDZ010000104.1:0-4478 GCA_964558435.1 uncultured bacterium | reverse complement strand
CTCTTCATCCTACCCATCCTGCCATCCTGTTATTTTTTTTTCTTAGACCTTTGACTTATGCAATGGTCTCATGATATACATGATAAAAAAGAATGTGCGACAATAAAATCTATCGTGCATATCTTGTTCATCATGTCCTTTTTTCCAAGCTTTAATATGTCAATTTTGCGTTCAGGACAAGCCCTTGCAGGGCGAGGTTACCCGAGGCGCTGTCCAGTGCGTTTGCACTTTGGGCGGGGAAGTGAAAAAAGCGGTTTTGTCCGAAGAGAAGATGCTCTTCAAAGCCAGCTTGGATCAAAAAGTGCAGACGTCTTTGGCGGAAAAAGGTTTCCCACTGCAGCCCTAGAGCCAAATCGAGTATGGATTTTGCGCTGTGGAAACAGTTAAAGAGGTTATATCTTTTTTCTTCTTCGTAAGAGACTTTTTCCGCTTGATGCACGTAGAGCGGTCCATACATCAAAGAAAAAGCCCAGTCGGAATAAAGACTCCAGCCCCGAAAGAAATTCCATTCTAAATCCACACCTGTACGGATGCCGGGAGCAAGGTACTTGTTTTTCATGCTCACATAACTTTCCCCATCTGGAAAAAGACTGCCGCCGATGTAGTGGATAAGGTATTTTTGGCGTGCGATCACATACCGTGCTCCCATGTGAAGCCGCATGGTGAAAAAGGGGCTCCAAAAAAATCTTCTCCCCAATTCAAAATCGACAAACGCAAAATGCAGGCGAAAGTGTCCGCGCGCTGCATCGGCAAAGCCACTCGTCGTTTGCGGAAGTGTCCACTGCGGAATCATCCGTTCTTCTGCCAGAACTTTTGCGCGGCTGTGAAGATGGGTCAATTCAACCAAAAGATCCCACCCATCATGCGGAAGAAGAGTGCCAATCCCCAATTTGAACCCGATATCAGGCTTCATCCGCGGATTTTTTGCTGCTGTGCTGCTGACAGCGTAAGCCAGGCCTTCTTCAGCCGTCCACCAGTACAAAAAACCGACATTGACAAACCCTGCCCAGCTTTTTTCCACCTCGGGATTTGCAGAAACCTCGGAGATCATCATTGTAACTTAATTACAGTTGCGTTTCGTCCCGTCACTTTGTCTCTTCGATACGAGAAAAAATCGTGCGGATTTTCAAATGTACACAAAGAGGCAATTTCGATGTGATGAGATAAAATGCCCTGTTCAAGAAGCTGAGAGCGGCTGATCTCCCAAAAATCAAAGTAGGTCGGCTTGACTTGAAACTTCCAAAAAGTTTCGGGAAGTTCATTCTGGAAATGTTTAAATTCGGCTTTTTCTGGCCCGAGACTCGGTGAGATGCCCACGAGAAGGTTTTCAGGTTTGGATCCAAAATTTTTGCGCATGCACTCTACGGTTTCTTTGTAAATATTCTGCACACTTCCTCTCCACCCACAATGCACAGCGGAAGCTGCATGATTCTTCGGGTCATAAAAAAGTGCTGCTTGACAGTCTGCATGCTTAATCATCAAGGTTGCATCTTGCTGCCGCGTAGCCAGCCCATCGCATTCCCCAATCACTTGGCCAGGAGAAACTACAGCGATGTGTTTCCCATGGACCTGTTTTCCGGAAATGCATGACTTGGTCTCAAACATGTGCAGGATTTTTGCGCGATTGCACGCAATGTCTTCCGGATTGTCATCGGTGCCTCCTCCCACATTCAGAGAAGCAAAAGGGCCGCGACTCACCCCACCATGCCGTGTGAACACAGCATGCATGAGTTTGCTTTGATCTTGTAGAAGTTCAAACTCAAGCCATTCGAGGCCTTGATCTGTTTTTCTTATCATTTTAAAAAACAACCGTTCCCTATTTGGAGAACGGTTGCATGACAAAGACTGAAAAAAAAGTTACTTAACTTGCACAGCAGATTTGCTGGAAGGTGCAGCTTCTTGTTTTTCAACAGCTACTGCGCTTGCGTCTTTAGACACTTTTGCAACAGCATCATTGGGTGACAGTGCAGCTTTTTGGCTGACTGCGCACGCACCAGATGCAGCGCAAGAAGCTGTCATCGCAGCTTTTCTCTGCTCAGCAGAAAACTTTGTGAAAGCCTTGCGGTTTTCATCGCTAAGTTTTGCTGCGAAAGCGAGCTCATCACTAGAGAGATTAGCAACAGCGCTTTTCTCTTGTGGTTGAGCGTTTTGAGCAGGAGCCACAGGAGCGTTTGCAGACAATCCTGCAACCATTCCGACAGCTACGAGCGTCATAAAAAATTCTTTTTTCATATGTGTTTTTTCTCCTAAAATCTAAGTGCCTTTGTCACTTAGTCTGCTGTCGACTGTACGTGCATGTTCCTTTTTTGTCTAGAGAGTCTCGCGTTTATTTTGCAGGGCAGCTCCCACTTGGGCGTGTTCCCGGCATGGAAGGCACAGTGAGATTATAGTCTTTTGCGACCTGTTCAGTTGCCTGATCATTGGTCACTAAAGTCCCGTCCATTCCCATTTCTCCTGCTTTTTCCATAGCACTTTTACGCATATCCGCTGTAAATCTCGTGCAAAAAAGCGCTTTATTCATGGGATTCAGCTGGTTGGCAAAATCCTGTTCTTGCGCCGTTAATTTGGTACAATCGGCTTTTGGAGCAGGCATTGGCTTGGTTTGTGGAACCTGTTTTGGAGCCGTGCCATTTGCAGGCTGGGCAAGAACATAAGTTACTGGTAGTAAAGCTGTTATAAGAAGTTTTTTCATAGCATCCTCCTCTCTTTTTTAGCATCATTCGACACGCCAACTTTTTTGTCTAGGTGCGATTGTTAATGAAAATAATTAATAAAACTTCTTATTATCAAAATAAGATCACCCGAATTAATTCATATGAATCCCATTAAGCGCAGCCTTGCTCTACTTTGGATAAGCCATTTCTTCATGGATTTTTTTACAGGCATATGGCCCATTTACAAAACATTGGCAGGGATCGATGTCGCTCTAGCTGGACTCATTGCGGGAATTTCCGGCTTTATCGGGGAAATCCTTCAACTCGGATTTGGGTATTTATCCGATCTCGGGCATAGAAAGCGGGTCATGCTCCTCGGCCTTATCCTCTCCTCTTCGATCATTTGGATCACATTTACAACGCACATTTTTAGCGCATTTTTCTTGCTGCTTCTCGTGATGATCGGCTCAGGATCTTTCCATCCTGCAGCTATGGGACTGACTAGTAACTTAGCCGGAGAAAAAAAAGGATCTGCGATTTTATTTTTCTCCTCAGGTGGCGCACTCGGCCTGGGGATTTCTCAACTCACCTTCACGAAACTTCAAGAAGTTTTCGATGGGCATGCCTTTGTGATTTTTGCCCCTCTTATTTTACTGGTTTTTGTCTTGTTCTCTCATGAGTTTCCGCGTCAAACTTACGCCAAACCCGCGCCACTTAAAAATTTCTTCCAACCCATCATGCACCAGAAAAAACCGCTTCTCTTGCTCTACTTTTCTCAAGTGGCGATCCAGGGCCTGATGCTTTCGTTCACTTTTCTTCTTCCTGATATTTTAAAAATGCGCACATGTCATAGTTGGCTCTGCCTGGGGGGAGGCCATCTCTTTTTTATTTTAGGCGCCGCCTTCATGATGGTCCCTGTCGGCTGGATGTGCGACCGCTTTGGCCAGAAAAAAATCCTGCTATGTGCGGTCTGTTTAGCCAGTTTTTTCCTCTTCCTTTTTCTGACACAGCCCCCTGCAACACTCGCCGGAACAGCATGTCTTTTAGCAACCCTTGGCGCTTTTTTGGGAATTATTAATCCCATCATCGTTTCATGGGGCCACCGCCTTGTTCCCGAAAGCCCCAGCACCATCTCAGCCCTTCTCATGGGATTTGCCTGGTGCTTTTCCAGCTTATGCCCAGCCTGTGCCGGCCTCCTCTCCAAATTTTACAGCGAAGAGCCCTACCTCAACGCCCTCGCCACCATCGGCGGCCTCCTCTTCCTCATCTTCTTCTTCATCCTCCTCATGCCCCGCCCGCAACTACAAAAAGCTACAGAGTGACAAAAACAACTTCGTTGTTTTGTAAAAAAAGGGAGATAAGTTTTTTGTAGTCGCTTACCTTCACACAAGTCGGGGGTCTGGCGTTTCACGTCCCGACCCCCCGCTGGCCCCCTGGGGCTTTATCTGGCTTTGATAAATTGCATCCTCGGCGGAGGGGCGTGTGGTACACAGCCCCTCACGTGCTTGCGCACTCGCCTGCGAGAGCAATTTCTCTGTGCCATATAAAGCCATCGGCTGCTCGCGCGCTCACTTCCCATGCTGCCGCATGGGACCCTTCTCGCGTCGTGTCGCAGAGCCAATTTAAAGCATTTAAATCTGTCTTCAAAATCTAAGAACCCCTGTTACAGCTCTAAGAATCTTAAAATGGTCCTGCGAGCCTGACACGAGAGGGGACCCACGCCGAAGGCGAAGGGGAGTGAGTGCGCGAGCAGCCGTTCGACTCATATCGCACAGAGAAATTGATTCGAACGAGAGCGGAAGCGCGGTCGACCAGTGCTCCGCA
>CAZLDZ010000103.1:0-4513 GCA_964558435.1 uncultured bacterium | reverse complement strand
CTCTTAAAAGAAGGCGGGGATTCAAGAGAACCTCTCCTTCATGATGCAACAACGGTCCTTGCTACGCCAATTCCGCTCGTCTTTTCATCTTATTGTACCCGGAGCCCGCCTCTATGCAATTAATGGCCTTCACAGTGAGCGTGTTGTTCTCGTCGAACTCAATGCAAATCAAGTCGGCACTATCCAAAAATCCACAAATGTATTTCTCCGTATTCTTTATAAATACACAGGGGGTCTTGCCAAGGCTGATCCTTTAATCGGAAGGGAAGTTCTCGGGGTTCTTATCCCCGAAGGCCTTTATAGAGCCCTCGAACCCCTCGCCCAAAAAGCCGATCAACTACCCACAATTTATATCGATGAAACCAGAACCCTGGTCGATAAAATAGAAACAGATAAAACGAGAAGAGCCCTCTTTGACAAGGGATTTCCCCTCGTTGTCAAGACATATGCCTACAAAGAAAGCTTAAAAGATGAATCCACTTCCGCCGCAGCCGCCGGCGACGAAAAGAAAGTTGAGGGACCGGCTTCAAGTGAAGCTAAAGCATCGTAATGGAGCAAATTTTAAACATTCTTTCGTTTTCGCCGGTAATCATGGATCTCTTTGCTGCGCTTTTTTTGTCTCTCGGAGCGCGTTTTTTATTTCCGAAAAGATTTAAGAGACTGTCCACAAACTCGGCCTTTTAGGGATTTGAAGAAATTTTCGATGAGATTTCACAAGGACGTTAGTCCGTGCGATCGACGAAGCCATGTGTAAGCACATGGCTGAGGAGATCGATGTGAAAGATCGCGAAAAATTCCCAAAGACTGAAGGCCCAGTTTGTGGACAGTCTCTAAGATGAGCTGGCGTCTTTTCTTTGCATTCTTCTTTGTCTTAATGGGAATTTCTTATGGCATTAAAGCCATTACGATAGATGTAGTTTTAGGCATTAAAGGTGCAGCAGTTTTTACACCGTTCGGACAATAGAAACAATTATTCGCGTGCGCGCCGCTTCAGGCACCTTCATTTAAAATCTTCCGCCGAGACCCGCACCCACAGAAAATCCGCTCAAGTTAGCAGTCTGCGGGATCACTGTCCCATTTCGGGTGTTATGAAAATGGATTTTCGTCCATGAGTAATCGCCGAAAATGTCCAGAAAGATATGCTTGCGCAAATTAAACAGGAGTCCTGCTTTGGCGATGGCACCGACTCCCCACTTGGATTGTCTTTGAATCACAAAGCAAGAGTGATCGTGGGTGTGTAGATAGGTGGCAAGTAGGCCCGCGCCAAGGTAGAAATCGACATTGCGTGTTGTGTAGATGCCTTTCAAGCCTACTCCTACGGGTACGAAAGTGACGCGCGTGCTATAAGAGACGTCAAAAGAATGACCCGTTTTAGAAAAGTAGCTAGCGCTTGCCCAAGGGTAGAGCCACTTCCATGCTTGAACTGAGAGCTCGGCGCCATAAATGAGCCCTGAGCCGTAAATTTTTCTAAATTTGTGGTTCTGCGGAAAAAAATAGCCCGCTTTCCCTTCTAAAAGTACCTCGCCTGCAAATAAAGAGCCTGCAATGAAACTACAGGCAAACAGTAGCGCTTTCATGGATCTCCTATCTCGTTATGCTAATGACAGCCGCATTAGAGCGCACACCATTTGCATTAACAGAAACAATATAATACGTATCTGTCTGTCCCTTGCGTCGATTATGATCGAGATATTCAGGTGCGGCACTTGCAGGGACTGAGACAACAAAATCGGTGAGTGCAGCGTTTCTGTAAATACTGTAACTAACCGGTGCCGTGCCAACAGTTGGCGCGCTCCAGGTAATCTTGTTGATGAGATCGGTCTGGGTCAGAAATTGGCTGCTCGTTTTAATCCCTTCGAGCCCGGTTGGAGGAAGACCAGAAGGGCTAAAGAGAAGACCCACAGGAGTATCTCCTGCGGTAATCGATCCGAGAATAGCATTATCGGATACACGGATAACATTAATCCCATTTGTCGCATTAACAACATAGAGCTTAGAATTATCCTGTGTCACCCCACCAGAAAAGGGGTCATTGCCCACCGTAACCGTCTGAAGAAAAGAGGGGGGATTGGTAGAACCGTTGATCACAGTCACGGTTCCTGCCGACGGGCTGAAAGCATAAGCGCGCGCGCCATCCCGCGAAGTTGTCACACGCAGCTGAGCATTTCCTGGCGTAGCGATCGTCGCTGCTAAAGTATTTGTGCTGACGCGAATCACATGGACGGCTTCACTCACGATATCAGCAACATAAAGCCAAACCCCATCCGGCGACATCGCGAGCCCAGAAGGACCTGATCCGCCCCCCAGCGGGATCGTAGCTAGGGATGTGGGAGGTGAGGCAGCGTTATCGATCACGAGAATACTCTCCGTGCCTACTGCAAAGACTTTAGAACCATCGGGTGTAAAAACAAGAGAATCCTGAGCAGTCGGACCCGCATTAGGAAGTGTAGTGACTGTATCGGTTGCCGTATCGATCACAGAAATGGAATTATTTGAATTGAACACATACACACGCGCACTATCCGGGGATGCCGCTGCATAAGTCGCATCATTGCCTACAGAAACTGTCGCTACAACGGTATCGGTTGTGGTATTAATGACACTGACACTGCCAGCCCCCGCGCCATTGTTGTTCACAATATAAACTTTGGTTCCGTTGGGCAGCATGGCTGCACAAACAGGCCGGTTTCCTACAGCCCGCGTGTACAGAACGGCTTGCGTGGTAGTGTCGATGATAGATACGTTGTTACTGGTGTTATTAGGCACATAGATTTTTTGCCCATCAGGTGTAATCGCAGAAAAATCTGCAGGTGCTGTGCCTAGTGGCGAAATTGTATTCGTGACCGTGTCATTTGCCACATTGATTACGCTGATGTCACGGCTGGTTTGATTCACAACATAAGCGCTATCCACTCCCATGAGAGTGGAAGATAGCGCAAGAAAGGCAAAGAAAAATTTCCCTATGCGTCCAAACATATTGAAAAAAATACCTGCTATGAAAATTTTCTACAAACGGATTCTTTTTACGGATAGCTAGGGTAGTTGGGATCTTCTTGGTAGATCATGTCGTAGGCAGGCTGCCGTTCGGTTTTTACTTTCTTGGAGACGACTTTACCGTCTACGACTTTGAGAAAATAGTGGTTTTCGGCGACGAGCTCTTGGGCAAGGTCGATGCGCTCAAGGTACTCGTATTCTTCTGCATTCCCGATCTTGCGGATAGAGTAGGGTTCGCCCATTTCTTGACGGACTTGGGTGATGGGAGTGCCGAGTTCGATGCTATCGAAAGATTCGCGCGTCATGGCAGCTGAGCGCGAAAAACAGGAGGTCGTGAGGAGGAGCAGCAAGCAAAAAATATACTTCACTCGTCTTCTTCCTCTTGTGTCTCTTGGGGCGCGCCGTCTTTGACTTTTTGGGGCCAGACTTTACCGCGGATCACCGTACGGAATTGATCGGTGGTCGCATACTCGGCGCGCATGAGGTAGCTTCCATCTTCTTGTTTTTCGTAAAATTCAAACCCTTCAAAACCGATGTCGGGAACGCGGAACTCCCAGCCGATGACGTTGTCATTGATCACGCCTGTTCCTACAACCTTACCGAGAGCCGGATTTTCTAAATCGACAAGGAAGCTACTCGGATTCATATCATAAAAAGAAAACTGGTTGTGCATCACTTCCGAGAGCCCTTTTACCTGGATCTCCTGCACACATTCGATTTTGCCAGCAGGGTCTTTGTCATTCACTGTCCAGCGTGTGACAAAACCCAGCTCCTCATCCACCATATTGAGCTGGATTTTTCCTTCGCCAAGCCATGCACAGGGTGCAAAAATAAAAGGGTGTTTACTCATTAGAACATGAACCTTCTGCTATAAATACTTTGTAAAATTCCCAAAGCCGTCATCGTCGACAACACGGAAGACCCGCCGTATGTCACAAGGATGAGCGGAACCCCTGTAATCGGCAAAAATCCACACATCATCCCCATGTTGACGATCATGTGCATCGCCAAATAGACCGTGATGCCTGCGGAGAGGAGCCGACCAAACTGGTCCTTTGCTACTGCTGTTACCTGAAAACTAAAATAGATTAAACCGAAAAAAAAGAGCAGCAAGAAAAAGACACCAAAAAGTCCAAATTCCTCAGCAAATGCCGCAAAAACAGAATCGGTATGCGCCGCCGGAAGCCACTGCCGTCCCGTAAATTCACTTTTATGCCAGCCACTTCCCGAAAATCCACCGAGCGCAATGGCTGTTTGTGAAGCCTGCTGATGGTAGGTGTTGGGATTCAGCCGTTCATATTGATATTCTTTAATGACCTTGGTGGCGTAGGGCCTGAGCTCTTCATGCGAAAGAATCCCCAAAAAGAGCAAACTTACAAAGGTAAGTCCCCCGATTCCCAAAAGTGACATCACCGTAAGCGCCCTTTTTTTGATCCCCCCAAAGTAAAACATCACTAGAGCCACAGGGTACAAAACGAGCGCCGTTCCCAGATCCGGTTGCTTCAAAATCAGAAAAAAG
>CAZLDZ010000102.1:0-4653 GCA_964558435.1 uncultured bacterium | reverse complement strand
CTGCCAAAGGGCACTACCGCGGCTATTGCATCGCCGGGACAGAGTCCGCCAGTTCTTACACGCGCGGGGAGCCTCACGTATTTCCTGTGGGCCGCGTGATCCCCGGTTGGGTGGAAGCTCTTCAATTGATGAAGGTAGGCGACCAGTGGCGGCTTTTTGTCCCCTCTTACCTCGCCTACGGTGAAATGGGTTTTGCACCCGACATTGAGCCCAACACGACCCTTTTATTCGACATGGAGCTCCTTGCAATCAACGAAGATTAACATCATTCTAGAGGATGGTTCTTGCAAGGAATGCACTCTAGAAGAACTCGAAACGCTTTTAGGATTCCGCTACCAACCGCATCTTACCTTCCAAGAAGGTGAGATGATTTTGGAAAAAGGGATGCAAAAAGAGCAGGAAAGTTTGGTCCTCCCCGAACATCTTGCACTCGGCAAACGTCTGGATGAACGCTCCCCTTTAGTTTCTGTGGGCTGGTGTGGAGAAACTGTTGGCTGGGGGCTTTTTGCAGAAGAAGATCTAGAAGAAGATGTCATCGTCGGCGAGTACACAGGCCATGTGCGAAAAAACGATGATCACCTCTCGATCAACAATTACCTGTACGCCTACCCCATCGACGATCCTATTGGAAGAAATTATGTGATCGATGCCACACACGGCAACTTAACACGCTTCATCAACCACAGCTTTTGGCCCAACCTAAAACCTTGTTATGCCTTTTCTCAAGGCCTCTATCACGTGCTCCTCATCACCCTTTATCCTATCAAAAAAGGCAAGCAACTCTCCTACGACTACGGAAGGTTGTACTGGTTTGTGCGCTCCCCTCCCGAAAACTTCAATGCGTAATAATTTTCCTTTAGAAAATTCAGTAACTTAGTTACTATTTGCTTTTTGCATCGGAGCTGCAGCTTGAGAAATAATTTGCCCGTTCAAATGGACGATCTCCCATTTAAAATAAGGAGATGCATTGAAATGGGGGACTACAGATTTTCAAGTCACGCAGTCCAACGGGGTTTAGAACGAGTTATTTCTTTTCAAGACACGCTTTATGTTTTAAGACATGGCGTTCATGAAAAGAAAAAAACGTCATTTGACTACAAAAGAAACACATGGAAATACGCGATTCGCGGAAAAACCATAGATGGCGCAGACACACGAGTAATTATTGCTTTTGAAACTGGAATGGTTGTAATTACTATAATTAGATTGATTAAGAAAAAGAGGAGAAGACTGTGAAAGACAGAAAAAGAGAAACATTCATTTTTCGAGGTCTTGGGTTTCCCGTAAAACTCATCAAAGTTCCCATGAGAAAAATGATTGGAGAATGGGTGCTGGATATTAATTTTAATAAATTACAGCGTGCGGTTTTAGAATGTCTTTTGAGAGAGCCCGCTCCCCTCAACGGTGATGAATTAAGATTCATTAGAAAATTCTTGGATCTGTCTACAGCTGAATTTGGTAAAATTTTTGGGGTTTCTCATGTTGCTGTTGTAAAATGGGAAAATAGAAAAGCGCGAACTAATTTATCTACAGATGTGTGCATACGTCTATATATGTTCGATCATCTAAAGGCAAAAGACAAAGAATTCAGAAATTTTTATCATGAAATTAATCCAGAAGTTCTCTCTAAAACAAAAACAGATAAAAGCAGACCTATTGTCATAGATGAATTTGAAAGGCTCAAAAGTGCTTGAGCTCAATAAGCAACTCCATGAACTTTTGGAGCTTGTGGGCGCACCTAAAATGGCCTCGCTCAAAGAAGCTGTCTTGTTCACGCAAGACCACTGGTATCAGAAGGGCAAGGAGAGGTGGCAATTAGATTTGCGCCATGAAGAAAAAAAAGAGCAAGCCCTTCCCCTTCTTCGAAAACTGGGCTGTATTGATGCGGTGCGCGCCACAAGGCAGCATTACGACTATGCGCTCCTATTGGGTGGTTTTGTTCCGCGCATGCAGGATCGCGTCCAATTCCTTCTTGAAGAGTGGGCGCGTGGGGTGCGCTTCAGCACGCTTGTGATTCTCACGGGAAAGCGCCCTTTAGACCCTGTGGCAGAAAAGGAGTTTATTCACTTGCAGACCGAAGACCGTGTACTTGTGGATTTGCTAAAACTTCCAGAAGACATGGCACGCCGATCTCAGGTTTTCATCAACGTGCCCATGCTAGCAACTGGAAGACCCAACACACGCGATACCATCGTTGCATGGCTCGCAACACAACCAACATCCGGCACATGTCTTATCATCGGCAACCAACCTTTTGTTCCTTATTTTGAAGCGGTATTTAAAAGGAACCTGCCCGGCGCTTTTTTTAGGGAAGTTATCGGTGGAGCTGCAGACACACAGCTTCCCCTTTCTCTTTTTCTCGACAATCTTGCTCGTACGTTGTATGAGATGAATTCATGATCTTTTTAGTTCGACATGGGGAAACAGATTGGTCGCAGGCGGGAAAACACACGGGCCTTACCGATATTTCTATTAACGAAAAAGGAAAGGCACAAGCTCTGCATTTAAAAACAGTGCTAGAGCGCCACACCTTTACACGTGTTTTTTCAAGTCCTCTAAAACGCGCGCATGAAACATGCCTGATTGCCGGCTACTCGGATGCGACAATCGATCCCGATCTCGTCGAATGGAATTATGGAAAATATGAGGGGCTAACGACAGAAGAAATCCATAAAACCAATCCTAACTGGAATTTATTTAAAGATGGTGCTCCCGCGGGCGAAACTCTCGACCAAATCGCACAGCGAGCTCAGCGTATGCTGGCCAAGATCAAAAAGGAAAAAGGGGATGTTTTGCTATTTTCCAGCGCCCATTTTTTGCGCACTTTTACCGCGTGCTATTTGGGTCTCACAGCACATGAAGGGCGCCTTTTTCTTTTTTTTCCCGCTTCGATTTCCATTTTAGCTGAAGAAAGAGGGGCTCCTGTGATTCTTCAGTGGAATTTAAAAACGTTATGATTATCATGGGTTCATATGTCTATTGCATGGATGTTTCTTCTACTTGCAGGTTTCTTTGAGATCTGCTTTACGATTGCGCTGAAATACAGCCAGGGATTTACCAAAATCGTGCCGAGTATCATCACGGTTTCTTTCATCGTGCTCAGCTTTTTTTCAGTTTCTCAAGCGATGAAAACAATCCCGATTGGAACAGCCTACGCTGTGTGGGCGGGGATTGGCGCAGCAGGCACCGTGGCCTGCGGCATCATCTTTTTTGGAGACTCTGCACACATCGTGCGCCTCATTTCGATCTTTTTAATCGTTGTGGGCATCATCGGTCTCAAATTGGTCCACATCGAATGAACCTATATGAAACTCAGTAAATCTTTTGGGCACCTTTTAGGTGGAACACTTCTTGTCACAGGAACGAGCTTGGGTGTCGGTATGCTCGCGCTTCCAGTGGCGACCGCTGAAGGCGGATTTCTTCCTTCTCTTCTGATCTATTTCATCTGCTGGCTATTCATGCTCGGAACGGGACTCCTGATCTTGGAAGCGTGCGTCTGGATGCCCAAAGATGCCAATTTAGTGACATTGTCTCACCATCTTCTGGGAAAAACAGGAAAAATTCTCTGTTGGGGACTCTATCTTTTCCTTTTTTTCTCATTGATGGTTGCCCACCTGGCAGGCGGAGGAAATGTCCTTCGTGAACTCATGCCCAACGCGTTTTCCCCATCGGGTAGCATCCTTCTTTACCTCATCCTTTTTTCCCCTGTCGTGTATTTGGGTGCTTTGTGGGTGGATCGGCTCAATCTTTTACTCATGGTCGGCGCCATTGCAACTTACTTGACCTTTGTCTCGACATCATTCAATCACGTAAAGCTCCCCCTTCTTACTTCCATGAATTGGGGAAAAGCTTGGATTGCTCTGCCTGTGGTTTTTACCGCTTTTGGGTACCAGAGTCTCATTCCAACTCTCATGAGCTACATGAATCGCGAAGTCAAAAAGGTGCGTCTTGCCATCATTCTCGGCACCTCCATTCCTTTTTTGATCTATGTCATCTGGGAATTTCTCATTTTAGGGATCGTTCCTCTTGAAGGAGCCGGCGGTCTTCGCGAAGTGCTTGCCAAAGGACAAAACGCCGTCTACCCCTTAAAAGATTTCGTCCAAAATCCTGCGCTTCTTACCGTAGGGCATGGATTTGCTTTTTTCGTGCTCACGACATCATACATGGGAATCGCAATCGCTTTCGTCGACTTTCTTGCAGATGGCTTGAAAGTCCCCAACAAAGGGAAACATAAGGCTGGCCTTTGTGCCATTGTCTTCATTCTCCCCACACTGATTTCTCTCATCGACCCGACCATTTTCTTAAAAGCACTCAATTACGCGGGAGGCATCGGAGTCGCCCTTCTTCTTGGCGCACTCCCCATTCTGATGGTTTGGAATGGACGCTACCGCAAAGGCCTACCCACACAACATAAGCAACTCTTTGGCGGAAAAGCCTTGCTCGTCTTCATGTTGCTCTTTCTCGCCGTCGAACTCTACATCACGCTTGCTTAAAAGCTTGAAAATTTTTACTGCGTATAGACTCTTCTAATAATCTACACGATTCGGTCAATAAATTTATATATCATAATTTATTTCTGTCTTATAATCGTTAATTTAGTAAAATATTTCGCATGTCAAATTATGCGAATTATTTTTCTCACATTCTTTATGA
>CAZLDZ010000101.1:0-4655 GCA_964558435.1 uncultured bacterium | reverse complement strand
CCACGCGCCTTCGGCGCTCGTCTGTGGTACGATTTCTCTGTGCGATCTGAGTCGATCGGCTGCTCGCGCACTCACTTCCCATGCTGTCGCATAGGACCCTTCTCGTGTCGTGTCGCAGAACCATTTTAAGATTCTCAGAACTGTAGCTGGGATTCTTAGATTTGAGGGCGGATTTAAGCGCTTTAAATTGGCTCTGCGAGCCTGACACGAGAGGGGACCCACGCCGAAGGCGAAGGGGAGTGAGTGCGCGAGCAGCCGATGGCTTTATATGGCAAAGAGAAATTGCTCTCGCAGGCGAGTGCGAAAGCACGTGAGGGGCTGTGTACCACACGCCCCTCCGCCGAGGATGCAATTTATCAAAGCCAGATAAAGCCCCAGGGGGCCAGCGGGGGGTCGGGACGTGTAACGCCAGACCCCCGACTTGTGTGAAGGTGAGCCCCTAAAAAAGCTTAAAATTCAAAAACCAATCATTTATTATTCTTTCTATGCAATTTCAGTTGAAGACGGAATATGTGCCGAAGGGGGACCAGCCGGAGGCGATTGACAAGCTAGTGCGTGGGGTGGAGCTGAATAAGCGCGCGCAGGTGTTGTTGGGGATCACAGGGTCTGGGAAAACCTTTACGATGGCCAATGTCATTCAGAAGGTAAAAAGGCCCACGCTTGTTCTAGCTCATAATAAAACTTTAGCTGCGCAGCTCTATCAAGAATTTAAAGCGTTTTTTCCTGAAAATGCGGTTGAGTATTTCGTTTCGTATTATGACTATTATCAGCCCGAAGCGTACATTCCGCGGACAGACACGTACATTGAAAAAGATTTTGCAATCAACGATCAGATCGATCGGATGCGTCTTTCTGCGACGCGCTCACTTTTAGAAAGAAGCGATGTCATCATCGTTTCTTCAGTCTCCTGCATCTATGGGTTGGGGCTTCCTGAATATTATAGTCAGATGCAACTCCGTTTAAGCGTTGGACAAAAGGTGCGTCGCGATGATGTGCTTCTCCATCTTGTGCAGATGCACTATAAAAGAAGTGATATGGATCTTGTGCGCGCGACCTTTCGCGCACGAGGTGACGTTTTAGAAATTGTGCCCGCTTACGAGGAGAATCTCGCATATCGCATAGAATTTTTTGGCGATGAAATTGAGCGCATGAGTGAAATTGACCCCTTGCTTGGAAAAGTGAAGAGCCGCGTGAATGAAGTTGTCATTTATCCTGGATCACACCACGTCACACCCGAAGGGGTGCGTTTTTCTGCGGTAGAATCGATCAAGGAAGAGCTAAAAGAAAGGGCGCAATTTTTTGAAAAGGAAAACCGCCTAATTGAACTTCAGCGCATCAAGGAAAGAACTTCTTATGATCTAGAAATGATTCGAGAGGTGGGCTTTTGTAAGGGGATTGAAAATTATTCTCGTCACTTCAGCAAAAGAGCTCCAGGACAACCCCCGCCTTGCCTCCTAGATTATTTTCCTCGGGATTTTCTGCTTTTTATCGATGAATCCCATCAGACGCTCCCTCAGCTCCATGCCATGTACAACGGAGATCGTGCGCGCAAACAAGCTCTTGTCGAATTCGGCTTTAGATTGCCTTCTGCCTTCGATAATAGACCTCTCAAATTCGAAGAATTTTATTTAAGGATGCATCAGGTTATTTATGTAACTGCAACCCCCGGTAGTTTTGAAATTCAAGAAGCGGGTGGCGATGTCGTGCAACAGATCATCAGACCAACAGGTCTCCTCGATCCTGAAATCACCCTTAAAAAAGCCAGCCTTCAAGTCGATGATTGTTTGGAGGAAATCCGCAAAGAAACAGAAAAAGGGGGGAAAGTTCTTCTCACCACATTGACAAAACGTCTCGCTGAAGATTTGACAAAATACCTGACAGAAATCGGTATACGCGCGCGTTACTTGCATTCTGAAATAGACACTTTAGAGCGCGTGCAAATTATCAATGAACTGCGCAGAGGAATGTACGATGTTCTAGTCGGGATTAACTTGCTGAGAGAAGGTCTCGATATCCCTGAAGTCTCCCTCGTTGCCATTCTCGATGCGGATAAAGAAGGATTTTTACGGAGTGAAACCGCGCTTTTACAAACCTGTGGAAGAGCTGCACGAAATGTCGCAGGGCGCGTCATCATGTATGCGGATAAAGTCACAAAAGCAATTGAGCGCACAATCAAAATTACAGAAGAGCGTAGAGCAATTCAACAAACATATAATGAAATCCATAAAATTACTCCCAAAACAGCAAAACGTGAACTCATTGAAGATCTTGCTGTAACTTTTGGAGAGGTTGTTCCCACATTTGTTGCTAAAGAAGAAAGCAGTGCGCATCTTACAAAAAATGAAATCGAAAAAAAGATACAAGAGTATGAAATTGAGATGCGTAGAGCCGCGAAAGAGCTCCGTTTTGAAGATGCCGCGCATTTCAGGGATTTACTTCAACATTACAAGAAGTTAGAATTGCTGGAGGAAAACTTATAGGAGACCTCCTTATGAAAAAACGACTCTTGATTTTACTTGCCCCTCTTCTTTTTGCTTTTTCACAGCCCCACCTTCCAGAACCTTACCGCAGTGTGCATCTTCTCCCTGCAGACACGCATGGATGGTATGAAAATGCGGCACAGATGGAAGAAATCATTAAACGCTATAGCGTAAAAACCGTCGTCGAAGTGGGATCTTGGCTGGGCAAATCCACAATGCATATCGCTTCCAACCTTCCAAATAACGGAAAACTCTATGCGGTTGACCACTGGCAAGGGAATATTGAACAGCAGCCAGGACAGCCTTTTTGGCATCATGCACTTCCTTATGCCTACGAACAATTTCTTTCCAACATGATCCATGCAGGATTGGCTTACAAGGTTGTGCCTTTGAGAATGGACAGCCAAGAAGCAGTCCGAGAGATACAAGCGAGAAATGTCCATGTGGATCTCGTCTATTTGGATGCCAATCATGATACAGAATCTGTCTATAGATTTCTCAATGCATGGTACCCATTTGTCAAAGGACATGGCGTTCTTTGCGGAGATGATTGGACATGGCCAAGTGTTGTTGTCGCCGTCAAACGCTTTGCTGAAGACAACAATTTAGCAATTATTGCAGGTGCAAACTTTTGGGCCTTAGTCGAACCAGCAAATTAATTTCGCTTCTGGGAAGCATCTTATGTTATGGATTCACAGCATCTTGTTGTGAATGGGAAGAACTTAAGGAAAAAATCCTTAAACGGCCCGCTCCAGGCTGGATGCTCGAGCAAATTAAAGAAGACCTTGCCCCTTTCATTGAAAGGGGCATTTCTGTCAAAAAACTAGAAGAAACATTGGAAAGAGATGATGGAGAGGCCCTTTTGGTCCATTTTCGCATCCGCGGAAAAATTGTGACCACACGCATCGCCTCCTCTCTTCCTCAGCATCCTGCACGCGTGCGCATTTTAAACTTGCGCAGGGCGCAGTTTGAAAAAGCGCTAAAAAAACTAGCTGAAACCTGTGCTCTTCCGAATGTGGATTTTCTGCTTTGTGTGGATGACGCCACTTTTGAAAGAAGCTTTCCTGTCGCCATTTTTGCTTTTGCTAAAAATCCTGTTGAAAAACAGATCATTTTATTCCCCGACTATGACGCCATCTCAGGTTATAAATACGAGCTTGAAGAAGTGGCGTTAGGAAAAAAGAAATACCCCTGGGCTTCTAAGGAATCGAAGGCTTATTGGAGAGGGGCCACTACGGGGAACTACGGTAAAGAGTTTTCTCTAAATGGGTTTTTTCAACTTCCCCGGGCTGCTGCTGTTGCTCATTCGTTGAAGGCTAAAGAAACAGTGAATGCCCGTTTTACATTTCTTGCGCAAAGTTCAGAACCGGAGAAAATTAAAAAACAAGCAAAACACTACTTTGCACAGCACAGGCCCATCCACAAACATTTAAAATACAAATACCAACTGCTCATCGATGGAAACACCTGCGCATTTAGCAGAGCCTACTGGCAACTATTTTCAGAATGCCCGATCCTGAAGCAGAATTCTCCCAACATTCAGTGGTATTATCGACTTTTAAAGCCCCATGAGCATTACATCCCCGTAAAATCCGATCTTTCCGATCTCTCTCTAAAGATTTCATGGCTAAAAGACCATGATGCAGAAGCTTACCAAATAGGGCAAAATGCCCTAGAACTTGCTAAAAACCATTTAAATTATTCAGATACTTTGTATTACGTGTATCTACTTATTTCAGAATATGCAAAATTACAGAAATAAAAAATTCTTTTCTATTTTAGTTTTGTTACTTGTCTTCTTTGTTTCGTTATTTATAGCCCCCCAATCATGGCAGGATGAATTGCGCATAAAAATTCATAAAGGAAAGGTGCCCGCTTGGATGCGCGAACAAATCCGCGAGGATTTGGCCCCATACCAAAAAGTGACTCAAGAGCTGCTCGAAAAAACAATGGATCTAGATCAAGGAGATCTTTTTCTTGCTCGTTTCCAAATTCGAGGTAAAGACGTTGTCATGAGCCATAATATGGAAGCTCCTCATTGCAACATGACTGAAGTCCAGAGGTATCTCAAAAAGCTAGCCGTTGAGATCGACCTTCCTGAAGTGGATTTCATTTTTTGTGTACATGATGCGCTAACAGGCACGGATTATCCCGTCCCGGTGTTTGCTTTTGCCA
>CAZLDZ010000100.1:0-4789 GCA_964558435.1 uncultured bacterium | reverse complement strand
TCATAAAGAATGTGAGAAAAATAATTCGCATAATTTGACATGCGAAATATTTTACAAAATTAACAATTAGAAAACATAATTAAATTATAAATAAATAATTTTAAAAAAATTGATTAGTGGCTATGCAGAAATTTTTGTAGACTTGGTGGCTGCTTTGGAGTAAAAGTTTTGGCTGGTGTTTTATGAATTTTAGATTTTTGAACATTCCGGTGCACATCCATCCTTCGTTTTGGCTTTTCTTGTTATTTTTTACGGGTATTTATCGCGATCCTTCGATGGAGAGTGTGATTTTAGGGGTGGTGATGTTTGTGAGTTTGCTCGTGCATGAGTATGGGCATGCGCTGACGGCGGCTCTTTTTGGGGCGCGGCCGACGGTGGTTTTGGAGGCGTTTGGGGGGAGGGCTCAGTATAGCGGGCAAGGGTTGTCGCCGCGGCAGCAGTTTTGGATTACTTTGAATGGGCCTCTTTTGGAGAGTTGTTTGATTGGGCTGGCTTACTTTTTTCTGCAGGTTGGGTCTTATTCGCATTACGTGGAGTATTTTTTGCAGATGACGATTCGGTTGAATACGTTGTGGATTGTGCTGAATCTTTTGCCGGTGATGCCGCTGGATGGGGGTTATCTTGTGCGCTATGCCTTGCAGAGAAAATTTGGAGAAAAGGGTGTGCGGGCAAGTGTGATTGTGGGTTTGGTGTGTGCGCTGGCTGCGGGGCCGTTTCTTTTTTATCTGGGCTTTATGTTTTTTGGGATGTTGGTGCTGATGTTTGCGTGGCAGAATTTTCAAGAGCTGTGCAACGCTCGGGTTTCGGTCGAAAATACTCCTTTTAAATGCTACACGCAGGGACTTGAAGCGCTCAAAAACAACGATCTTGAGGGTGCCAAGCTGCATTTAAAGAAGGTGGTGTGTTGTAAAGATCCACAAATGGAAAATTCTGCGAAAGAGGCGCTTGCGAAGGTTTATGTGTTGGAAAAACAGGGTGATGCTGCGTACGAGCTTTTGCAAAAAGCGGATTTCCCATTGCTGAAGGAGGGGAAAAGTTTGCTGTGCAAGTTGGCGTTTGAGAGGGGCAATTTTTCTCTTGTGAGCACACATGCTGTGGATGCTTATGCACAGGATCCTTCGTTTGAAGTGGCGATGATGAATTCAAAAGCTTTTGCGCAATTAAATGATGGGGATTTTGCGGGAGGCTGGCTAAAGACTGCGGCGCAATTTGGAGAAAATTACAAGGAACTTGCCAAGAGGGAACTTGCGACAAGTGACTTCGCACTTGTGAGAGAGCACGAGCTCTTTCAGGAACAGATCCGCTCCATTTTTTAATGTTGCTTAAAGTCTAATTTTTGTTACCTTCTTTTTTCTGTACCAAAGGAGGTATGTATGCCTATAAGAGCAGTTGGAGAAACTCAAGGTCTTAGTACTGGAGCAAAAATCGCTTTAGCTGGTGTTGGTGGAGTTGTTGCCTTTTTGGCAGTTCGGGCGTATTTGCGCCATCAGGAAGAGATCCGGCGGGCATGTGAGGGAGGGGTATTCCAGCCGCCTTGTCTACATGCTCTTGCACAAACGGGACAGGACATAGTGCGGGTTGCAGGACCGGTTGTCACTGCGTGCGCTCCTCATCCTCTGAGCATTCAGTGCGGAGTTGCAGCAGGGCGTGCACTTTATCAGGAAATTATGCAGCCGCCAAGTCTTGCAGGTAGAGTCCAGATTTAGGTGCGTGGCACGGGGTTGAGGATATTGCTGGCAAGGCGTGTAACTGTGCTGCTGACAAAGAGCGCAGGGATGGAGCCAACGGTGCAGTAGGTGAGAGTGCCGATGCCGAGCCCTAGGAGAAATGGGGTGGTGCGGTTAGCCTCCACCTGGAGTTTGAGACGCATTTTGGTGCCGTAGTGAGTGATGAGGGTGCAGAGTGTGGAAGATGTGAAAATGCCCAACTTGGCGCCTGTGGCAAAATCGGACTCATCGAGTGCGTGGGTGACGATGGCGCAACCTGATACTTCACCGCATAGATCGATGTTGCCTTGGTTATCACTTAAAAGGGTTTTGGCAAATTCACGACCGCCGAGGCTGGCGATGCTTCCGAGGCCAAGTCCGTAGACAAAGCCGTTGAGTGTGGAGGCCGTGGAAGAAAGGAAGTTCACTTAGACCTCTTGCGTAATTTCATTTAGGTAAAAAATTGCCCTTTTTTTTGCTAGTAAAGCAACTTACGCAAAAGGTCTATTCAAAAATCTCGAGTAAAAACTTTCGGACGTCTTTGGAAGGGGCTTTTTGCGCAAGGCTTTTGAAAAGTTCATCCATGAACTTACTGTCAAAATCTTCGATGCAATTTTCTTGGCTTTCATATTGCGCCATTAATAGCATGAGTGCGCCGATGCTTCTCTCACATTCTGGGCGCATGTTGAGGCAGTCGTAGGTAATGATTTTTCCAAAGAGGAGCATGAAGCGGAGCTCTGGATCTGGGGAAAGTTTTTCGGCTGCTTCAAAGTCTTCAAGAGCTTCTTGGTATCTCCCATAAATAATGCGGGCGAGGCCAAAGCCGACGTTGGCACCCTCGAGTTCTCCTTTTTCCCACTGTCTGTGCGGGAGCATGAAAGAATCTTCTGCAATAGCGGGGAAGATGAAAACAAGTGCAATGATAAGTGCTTTTAACATAGCACGAGAATGTAACTGCGGATGCAAAAAAGATCAACGTTTATCTTTTAAGCGATCGATAAAAGTTTCCACTTCAGATATGGCGTCGAGAAGATCTTGCTGGGCGCTTGGATCTTGTGTGTAACGCTGAAATTTGGCGATGACTTGTTCAACTGCTTTTTCTGCTGCGTCTTTGCAGAAGGTGGAACTTGTGTGGTGTGGCCAGATGACTTTGCGGCTAATATTGATGAAATGCTCCATCTGCTCGCTTAACCCTTCAAAGTCTTTTGAGTTTTTGAGCATTTTTTTGAATTCGATGAGGCAGTTGCGCAAGCGACGTGTATTGGATTCTTCGGGGTAAGAGTATCCGGGTCTTAAGATGGGTTCAGCCATGGCTTCGGTATAAATGAGCACTATTTTAATGTAAAGGCACGGATATATGTATTCTTTTGTGATCTTTATTTCTTTTCTCGATAAGCCTTAAACACGTCTTCGATTTTTTTTCTTGCCCCTTCGGCCACGCGCAAACTCATATCTCCTCCAAAGTAAAACGCGAAAATTGGAAACGCTTTTATAAATTTTGTCAATATCGTAAGATTCTCTTCATGATCTACATTTTTTGGACATGCCGCGACCAAACCGAAGCCCGCAATGTCATCCATCTTCTGCTTGAAAAAAAACTCATCGCCTGCGCCTCTATTGTGCCAGAAATTTTATCTATCTACAGATGGCAGGGAAAAATCGAAGAGAACAAGGAAGCAAAAGTCATTCTAAAAACTCAGGCCAAGCATTTTGAGGCGATTCAAAACATCATCTTGGAAACGGGGAGCTACGAAGTGCCTGAAATCAGCCAGATTTCTGTTCTGAAAACAAACCCGGATTATCTTGCCTGGATTGCCGAAACGTGCGAATAATAGCCTCCATGCGCTTTGCAGCAATCCGCGCATCTAAAATTGCCACCGCATACCGGGTCAAGGCATGGTGCTGTTGACTCAGGGGCTTTATAAGATGCAGAAATGTTTCACAGATAGAGAGATCATCACTGCGGTAAATTCTCAGGGGAAAATCTGAGGTTGCAACGCAATAATAATGTCCACGTGTAACAATTCCAATCATGATCTCGAGTTTACTTTAGAAAAAAATTCCCTGTCATCTAAAAGGCGTTTTTTCTTGATTTAAAAATATTATTTTAAATCATCTGTTTTTAAAGTTATCTTTATTAGTTTAAATGAAAATCAAATTGTTTTATAATATTCGCATTATTTATTGGAGTTTTTATGTCTATTTTAATTCCTGAGTGGCAAGCAGCAAGAATTCAAGAACATGGAAATGAAGCACGTAACCCCGCGCTCAACACGGGTGAACAATGGCTTCATTACACGGTTGAGCTATTTGAACGTATTCCCATTGCTGGGGCCTTAATTGCTTTAATTGACCTCGTCATCACGGCCATCGTCAGGCTCTTTTCACCGATTCCTGTAGCAGCTCCAGTGGCCCCAGCACCCGCTCCGGTTCCTGCTCCCATAGCCGCTCCAGTAGTTCCTGCAGCACCAGCTCCTGCTATGCCAAGAGTGGCTAGGCATGCCATTGTTTGACGAGAGCCTCCTGTAACTCGAGAAGAACTTGAAAGAGGCCTCCTTCAGCCAGATGCTTTAGTTGCGCTTGATAGCGGTACTTGATAGCGGTAATAGAACACTTTTGTACCGTGCGATTCAAACCCGAACTCCCAATGAACAACTGATTGAGTGGCTAGTCGATCGAGGAGCGCATTACGAATATGGAAGTCCTACCATTTCAACTGTCCAGGCAGATGCAATCTTAAAAAATTGCACTCATGCATACAGCATTTTTCACGCTTACTTAAAGGTCTCTTCCAATGCCGCCGATATTTTTTCTCATTTCTTAAAAATGGCTAATGCAAAAAACCTTTATAAAAGAAATAAGTTTTTTATGTTTATTTAAAGTGCACTTAGAGAAGGAACATTACGATGAACAAAATGATAGTTTGAATTAGCAGGAATTTGAATAAATTGTCCTGGATAACAGTCGACTAAGTCTCTCGTTGTTGTCATTTCTAACATAGCATAACCTTCTAGAAATAACCAAAGACTAGGATATTCATCACGATAAACCTCTCCATTATTCAGTAATTTCCTTGCTGTTTT
>CAZLDZ010000099.1:0-4809 GCA_964558435.1 uncultured bacterium | reverse complement strand
TGTAAGCGCGTGTTTTCCCCTCTTAAAAGCGTGGGAACAACAGCATGGGTCCGTGACGCGAGGTTTTTTGGCCGCGAAAAAAGGCTCGAATTCTTTTTTTTCCCTGCAGGGTGGCATGAAAACACTGATTCAGGCTTTGCAAGAAAAATGCAAGGTGCGCAACCAAGAGGTTGTGCGCATTTCAGCAACGCATGTTGAGACAAAGCAGGCACGCTGGGAATATGATGAACTTTTTCTTGCGCTTCCGGCTCATGCTGCAAAGCAGCTTCTGCAAGAGTATGTAGATTTTCCCGCCATCTCGATGCGAGGCCTACGTCTTGTGCATTTCGGGTTTCGTGATCCCGTGTTAAGTCTACCGGGCTTTGGGTACCTTGTTCCCAGTACGGAACAAGAAGATGTACTCGGAACAATTTTCGACTCTAACTTTTCTGGTTCTTCAAGGACTTGTCTTACGGTCATGTTGAAAGAGGGCGCCTCGATCGAGTGCGCCCGCGCTGCGCTCAAGCGTCATATAAAAATCGAAAAAAGCCCTGATTTTTTTCAGGTCACAGAACGGCCGGCTTCAATTCCGCAATTTACCCTAGGGCATCAAGCGCGCATCGAAGCCTTGCAGCGCGCACTTACCGAAAAACTCCCGCATGTACATCTTGTGGGCAATTATCTTTCAGGAGTCTCTGTCAGTGATGTTGTTGCACTCTCAAAATCTGTTTCTGAGCCTTCTTCTAAAAGGTCTCTTAAATCGACGATTTTGTAGAAAAAGTTGCTTTCTTCGACTTTGGGAGACACGCCTCCAATGTGAAAAAGTGCAGAAGCTGTCCCAAATCCCCGAGGCGTAGAAAGTGCTGCGCACTTTTCTTTAATTTCTTTAATCACAGAAGAGTTGAGTTCATTTTTGCGGAATTTGAATTCACAAAAAATCAAACTATTCAACTTGGTCTGAATAAGATAATCAATTTGGCATCCCTTTTTGCGTGTCGATGCATTTTGAATGAAGGGATTATCGCAGAGGACAATTTCTGGATCGATACCTAGAGCCGACAACAAGAATTCCCGATTGCAGAGTAAGAGGCTTTCTAATTGAAAACCCATAATCGAATCCCAACCAGGGAGTTTTCCCTTTGCCGCTTTCTGGTATTGGCCCTGTTCGATGAGCTCGCGGTTGGGTTCCACATATTTTAAATGGAAGCGGATGAAACAATCGCTGAGACGGTAGAGTTTTTGTTTGCTTGGTTGCGCGTTTTTAAATGACCAATGGTAATGTTCTGAAATGAATCCGGCAGAAACTAAATTTCTGAGGTATTTGCTGATCGTCCCTCCCTCTTTTAGCGCGCAGGCTGTACGGACTTCTTGTTGCGTTTTCATCCCATCAACAAGGATGAGGAGGATTTTTTTATAAGAATCGCTTCTTTTATCAAAAAGGTCATGAAAAATAGTGTGAAATTCTTTGATTAGCTGACTTGCTGGGGCAAAGAACAACTCATAAAGATTTTCATCCGCACTTTGTTGAGGATCGATCAGATCTAGATACCAAGGAATGCCTCCTGTGACAGATAAAATTTTCAGCATTTCATGGATGGAACCTTTAAATCCCTTTTTTCTTAAAAACAACACCGATTCTGGCAGTGATAAAGGCATCAGATGGATGACCAGAGAAATGCGACCGACAAACCCTGTGCTGCACAAGATGTTTTCATCGATCCATAGGGAAATAGATCCGCAAAGAACGAGCGTCAAATGCTGTTTTTCGCTGGCGTGCTGATCCCACCACGTTTTCAAAGATCCCAGAAAATTGGGATCTAGTCCGCCCATCCACGAGATTTCATCAAAAAGAACGACGGTTTCTTCTTCGCTTAACTTAGAACTTAAGAAACGGAAAGCATCGGACCATGTGAGGAATGTTGTGCGCGGTAAATTGAGCTGAGAAGTGAGCTGGTCTGCAAATTCATCGCGCTGTTTCTGGTCGGTGATTCCTGGCGTTGGGGGGTTTCCTGACAAAGAAATAAATTTCTTTCCTTTAGAAAATTCTTTAATCAAGGTGCTTTTTCCTACTCGGCGTCTTCCTTTGATGACCACAAGAGTGGCTTTTTTTAAACGTTTTAGGCGGCGTAACCTAGTTAATTCTTTTTTGCGTCCTATGAAAAATCCCATCTTATCCTCGCATTTCTTGCAAATGTAACTTTTGCGAGCATAAAAATCCACATTTCTGTGCTCGCAAAAGTTGCAAATGTCATTTTCGCGAGCATAAGGATTTGTAAGTGATTGATTTTAAGTCTTTCTTAAAATGAGAGGGTTGGTCTCATTGCGCATGCGATCGCCAAAAACATAATCTTTTTGCTTGAGATCGTGGGTCAAAGGGTCTTCTTTTTGGTGGCAATACAGAGTATTCGGAGAAGTGAAAAGAATTAAGTATAAGGAAGGGTGAGCAAAAATAGGGGCCAAGGGAAAGGGGAGATCAGGATCCAAAAAGACCGCATTTCCAGGCGTGTGGGGCAAAAGTGGGGTTGGGGAGGCGTCGTCGAGCGCAAGAAAAACTCCACCTGCGACTTCGCGTAGTGAGGTAAAGGTTTTCAAGGTCACAGAGCTTAATGAAAAGGGAGAAGGGCCTGGTTTAAAATAGTGGGTGAGGCCGATACGCAGAGCATCTTGTTCGTAAAAGTTGAGCGCGATTTGTAGAAGTTGCGTGGGCAAAAGCGCCTTTTTTGCCTCTTCAGAATCGTGCCACAAATTGCGGCCCGCTCTAAAGGGATCAAGGTCGGTGCGGTGCTGCAAAAGAGCCTCGGCTTTTTCTTTTAGTGCACCACAATCTTGCGCATCTAAGGCCTGCTCGCACTCGAAAAACTTGTGCTTGGCGAAAAACCCACGGATTTCTGGTGCAATAAACGGTTTTGTTTTAGACATGAAAAAGATTTTATCTAATCACGACTTTCATTTAAACTAAAAGCATGTTCCTTATATTCCTTTTATTTCCATGCCTTCTCTTCTCTAAAACAGTAGAAGTGGTGGCTGATTGGCGTATCACGGAGCAGGATGAGCATTTAAGCCGCATCAAGCCCCTTCTTCTGCAGCAAGGAGATTCTTTAGTCATTTCCGACCTTTCTCGCTATGAAAACGCTCTGCAGAAAAAGAATAAGCAACCCTTTAAGTTTAACGAGGATGTGAAAAAGCTTGTCATTTGGAACTTCCCCAAGCGTTTCAAAAAGTTGGATTTTTCCCGTTGTCCTAAAGAAAAGCTTGTCTTGTTCATGTGGGAACCGCCTACTGTGCAAAAGCAGCTTCACGATAAAAATGTGCACCGGTTTTTTTCGAAAATTTTTACTTGGGACGATGATCTCGTCGATAATAAGTTATATTACAAATTTTACTACCCTGTTTTGCATCCGATGGTGGCAGGGCGCCCCTCTTTCGAGGAGAAGAAACTCTGCACATTGATATTTTCGAATAAAAAAAGCAGCCATCCACAAGAGCTTTACACAGCGCGCGAAGAGGTGATCCGCTTTTTTGAAGAGAAGAAAACCCAGGATTTTGAATTTTACGGAAAGTGGTGGGAGAGTGCAGGCTACACCACCTACCGCGGCGAGGTGCCTGATAAAATTGCCGTGATGAAAAATTACCGTTTTTGTTTTTGTTATGAAAACATCCACGGGAAAAAGGGGTACATCACAGAGAAGATCTTCGATGCATTTACTGCGGGGACAGTTCCGATTTATTGGGGCGCAAGCAATGTGGAAAAATACATCCCGGAAAATTGCTTCATCGACAGACGAAAATTTAAAAGCAACGAGGAGCTGTACACTTTCTTGAAAACGATGTCGAAGGCAACCTACGAAAGCTATTTGAAACGCATTGAAGCTTGGATGAATACGGAAGATGCCAAACGGTTTTCCGTGGAATACTTTGTCAATACATTCATGACAGGAATTTGATGAAATCTAGAGCGGAAATTGAAAAAAAACTCAGGTACGCTTTTAAAAATCCGCAACTTCTTCATACAGCTTTTGTCCACCGTTCGTTTTTCAATGAACGCCGCGACCTGGTGAAAGAACATAACGAAAGATTGGAGTTTTTGGGCGATTCCGTACTCGGACTGATCGTTTCAGATTTTCTCTACCACCATCTTCCCGAGCATCCAGAAGGAGAGCTGTCCCATTTGCGCGCACAAATTGTCGACTCAAGCGCGTGCATGCAGTACCTCCAAAAATTAGATCTTCAAGAGTTCGTGCTGCTAGGCCGTGGCGAGCGGATGAACGCAGGAAGAGGAAGAGAAACCATCCTGGCCGATCTTTTTGAAGCGATCATGGGCGCGGTTTTCCTCGATGGAGGCTTAGAAGCTGCGCGCTTCTTTTTCCTCGGCCACTTCCAAAAAGACCTCGAAGCTTCCCTTCTTTCACCCCTACGGAACTGGAAGGCCGAACTCCAAGACTATTCGCAAAAACGCTACCAACGCCCCCCCAGCTACAAAGTATTAAAAGAAACCGGTCCCGATCATAGTAAAATCTTCGTCGTTGCCGCCGTAATCGGCGAAGAAATCGTCGGCGAAGGCACAGGCTCCTCCAAAAAAGAAGCCGAGCAGGCTGCTGCTGAGAACGCTCTGAAGAGGCTTTAAGAAAATAAAAAACAGGATGAACAGGATCGCTGCTAAAGCAGCGGCAGGATGAAGAAATTTTATCGTGTCCGCTCCGTTAGGAGCGGATCATGCTGCCGCGAAGAGGCGATCCTGTTCATCCTGTTTTCTCTTATAGTGATTTAAAACAACATTGAGACCATTGCATAAGTCAAAGATCTAAGAAAAAAATAACAGGATGACAGGAT
>CAZLDZ010000098.1:0-4852 GCA_964558435.1 uncultured bacterium | reverse complement strand
CCGGCTGCCAAATGCAGCGCTGTGGAGGTTTTGGCCGTTCCACCTTTAAAGCTACTGACTGCAATACGCTTCATGATGCTGTTTTTGCCTGAGAGAAAGGGGACTGCAAGCAGCGTTCAGCTTGTTCTTTCTCTAAGCTACGTAAAAAATGGTCGATGATGATTTCACCATGAACCACGTTATCACGTGTGCGTAGAGATGCTGTGCGGCTCTCAATCTCCTTGTCTCCTACTGTTAACATGTAATTAATTTGCATAAGCTGTGCACTTCTAATTTTTTTGTTTACCGACTCGTTTGAGTCATCTACATCACAAATGAAGCCAGCTTTTTGGATCGTGCGTGCAAGCTCATGGGCATATTCACGGTGGCGATCCGCAACTGTGATGATGCGCACCGGTAACGGGCTTAACCAGAGCGGAAATTTTCCCGCAAAATGTTCGATTAAGATTCCCAAAAACCGTTCAATCGAGCCAAACAGCGCCCGATGCAACATCACAGGCCTTTTATGCTGGCCATCACTATCCATATATTCCAGTTGAAATTTTTCGGGAAGAGCCATGTCAAGTTGTACAGTGCCACACTGCCAGGAACGGTTTAAGGCATCGCGGATGTGAATGTCAATTTTCGGGCCATAAAATGCCCCATCTCCCTCGTTTATTCTGTAAGGTTTTCCCCACTCATCGAGTGCACTTTTAAGACCATTGGTCGCATTTTCCCAGTCTTCATCTGTGCCAATGCTTTTTTCAGGACGGGTGGAAAGTTCTAAGCGGTAAGGAAGGCCAAACGTGCCGTAAATTTCATCAATGAGATCAATAATTTTCAGGATTTCTTGTTTGATATCTGAGCTGCGCATGAACAAGTGGGCGTCATCTTGATGGAAGCTGCGCACGCGGAAAAGCCCGCTGAGCGCTCCCGATGGTTCGTGTCGATGCACATGTCCAATTTCAGAAATCCGTAAAGGAAGTTCTCGATAACTATGAGGTTGTGAACGGAAGTAGAGCATGCAACCCGGGCAATTCATCGGCTTAATGGCAAAATGCCTTCCTTCAATCTCAAAGGCGTACATATTATCGCGATAAAAATGCCAGTGTCCTGAGCGCTCCCAAAGATCTTGTCCCATGAGCTGCGGGGTTTTAATTTCTTGATACTCGGCACGCTTATGGATGCCGCGCCAAAAAGCGAGCAAGCGTTCCCAGATCACCATCCCTTTTGGCAGGATGAAGGGAATCCCGGGCGCTTCTTCCATGATCTCGAAAATGCCGAGCTTGGGTCCCAGAATTTTATGGTCCCGTTTTTTTGCTTCCTCTAGAACCGCAAGATATTCTTTAAGGGCTTTTCGTTCGGGAAATGAGATACCGTAGATGCGCGTGAGCATCTCTCTTTTAGCATCTCCCCTCCAGTAAGCCCCGGAAGTTTTAAGAAGTTTTAACGCTTTAATTTTTCCCAGAGCCGGAAGATGAGGCCCGCGACAGAGATCAAAAAATTCCCCCTGAGAGTAGCCAGTAATAAGATCCCCATCAAAACCCGCGATAAGCTCTTTTTTATAGGGGTTGTCTTTAAAACGCTCTAGAGCCTCTTCTTTTCCTTTAAGAACATGGCGCTGGCTGCGGTAATTTTCTTTGAGGATTTTTTCAATTTCTTGCTCAATTTTTTCAAAATCCTCTTCAGAAATCGTCAAGTTTGCAAAATCGTAGTAGAACCCATTTTCAATGGGAGGGCCGATGGTCGGCTTTGCCTGAGGAAAAAGCCGCACAATGGCTTGAGCGAGCACGTGAGCTGACGTGTGCCAGAAAACTTCTTTTCCTTGTGTGTCCTCAAAATTCAACAGGATGACTTTATCACCTTCTTGAAGAACATGAGAAAGGTCATACAAGGTTCCGTTAATATTGGCTGCAAGGGCTTCGTGGGGGGCACGCTGATTGAGCTTTTCTGCAAGATCAAAGGCTGTGCTTCCCTCAGCCAGTTCAACGGCTTGATTATTAATTTGTACTTTGATCATTCAAAAGCTCCTGACCCGCGGGGAAGTGCGCGCTCAACCATTTGTTCAAACGAAGGCCCCATTTGATTTTTTTTCTCTTCGCAAAAGATTGTTCATGAAAACGTGCGTCATAAACTAAAGGCCCCACATCAATTTTTACCGCGTTTCCGTCGATAAAGCCCAAGTTGGTTTCAATTTTGGGATCAAGATCATAAAACCCTTTATCAACAAGCATAGTGCCGAGATTTTCAATAGAGCGCAAAGCATTCTCGGCCGCACTAATCGCCCCCATTTCAAATAAACGCTGCAAATAAGAATAGGCCATTTCGGCCTTTTTTTGCAGAAGAAAATCGACTCCATCCAGAGGAACTTTATGGGCAATTCCCAACTTGTCTATCAAGGTAACAGTGGGAAGATCCGCGGGTGTCCGCTCTAGGTGTACATAGACTAAGGCCGTCTCTTTTTTGAGTTTTTCAAAAGCCTCTTTACAACTCGTGTAAACCCGCTGTTTTTTTTCCTTTTTAAGATGGTGGTGTTTGAAAAATTTTAGAACATACTTTTCATCAGCTGAGGCAAAAACATAACAAGTCCCACCGGAGCCTAAATAATGGAATGGTTGGGATAGGGCTCTCTGTACATGCGAGTCTGCGGGTGGGTTGGTCCATGCCATGACTTGCTGTGGTTTTGCATAGATTTTACCAAGAGCAAATCCATCCGTCTGCAGATGGCAAAACCTTTCAACTGCAAAAAAAGATAAGCAGAATAATAGCACCTTGTAAATGCGCATGATGAGGAGTATAGAAGATCTTTGTGTATTATGCTTGAGAAAAAATCGCCGCCTTCTGCAGAATGCTCTCTATGAAAAAGTTTGTTTTTTGCACAACCATCCTCTTTTCCGCTTCTCTTTTTGCCGATCCTCTGATTGCAGATACATTAGATCGAGGTGATGGGATTGAAGAAAGAGATATTCAAGCCCTGCGCGAATGGATCAACACAAAACGACAAGTCACCGTGAAAGAAAAAGGTGGATCGCTTGCCATCAGTGGAGAAGTGCGCACCGAAATGCAGGCGGCTTACGAAAAATCCAATGGTGTGAAGCAGCGCGGGGCCAGCTCCCCTTTTGGCATTCCCCATGAAACCTTTGATGTCGAAGTCAACCTCATGTTCGACTACCGTGCCGATACGACGTGGGCTTCTGTAAAACTAGAATTCGATAACGATGCTGGCGTGTTTTCCGGAACTCTCAATAAGCTCAAACTGGAACGGGCCTATTTCGGTGTGCGTGTGATCGACCAAGAAAGGCTTACTTTTGACACAGAACTCGGACGCCGTCGTATCAACAGCTTCATCGACACCAAAGTTCAGGGAGCCTCCTTTTTTGATGGGATTTTATTCCGTTACGACCAGGGCTTTGAAAGCGTAGCTAACTTGTACATCCATGCCGGGCCCTTCATCATCAATGAAAAGAAATACCAGTATGGGTACCTCGGCGAAGTGGGGCTTCTCGACATCAACGACTCTGGCCTCTACACAAAATATTACCTCATCGATTGGGACACCAAAAATCTCCACAACGCCCGAGAAAATCAGCGCTTTTCGTTCATCGTTTCCCAACTCCTTTTGGGCTATAAATTCATCCCGCAAAGTTTTCAAAAAATCATCGTTCTTTATGCAGCGGGCCTGCTCAATCATGCCGCAAAAAGTCTAAGAATCACCGACCGCAAGCTTGTCAATTGGGGTGCCTATGCCGGATTTTCCATCGGGGAGCTCAAGAAAAAAGGGGATTGGGCGATGGATGTCAACTACCAGCTCCTTGCCCCGCAAGTTGTTCCCGATTTTGATGAAGGCGGACTCGGTATCGGCAACGCGTCTGGCAGCGGTTTTTACACCGCAAATATCAACGGAACAGGCGCACCCACAACCCGCAGAACTGCGGCCGGAAGCTCCAACTACCGTGGCTACAACATCACTTTTGAATATCTGCTGACCAATAACTTAGTCTTGTTCCAAAGCTGGACCGCCTCTCAAACCCTCTACCAGTCGATCGGCCCCTTCCGCCGCTTCCATCAATACGAGATCGAGTTCAATTACGCTTTCTAAGATACTTATTATTAGGCAGATAAGTTATAATTGACATTTTCTTGCTATAGTAGTAAAATGATTATTTTAATTTTGAGGTTATTATGTCAATGCCGGTACCTTTAATTCGGTTAATTTGTAGCTATTGTGAATTTATTCCAACCGACGAAGAAATTCAGGTTGCGATTAGTGAGTCTCTAGGAGGGATCTCTGGATCTACTAGATGGACCACGCATTTAGATATTTCAAAATACATTCAATTTCTAGCGCGTCGCAAAGATGCTTTTTCTGCACAACTTGCAACCCCACTTTTTGAAGTTTTTGGCCACACAAAAACAGAAATCGTATCTGTAGCCTTCGCTGCGAAAGTGGCTCTGCAAGCTTTTCAAAAATGGGATCACAGAAAGGGACAGACGTCTATTATGTATACACCAATTTTGATTTTGCGAGAATGGACTAATAAACCAGCGCATATACCACAAAAAGACTGGATCGATAAGCCCCCACATCTACCTCAAGAAAAAGATCTGGATCCGAATATGCTAATCCCTTTCTGGCATGGAAAAGTATTTCTAAGGGGAGATCATCGTTTAAAAAGAAGCTCCATCAGATGGGCTGATCTCCAACCCCACCTTGGTAAATCTACAAGACTCTTTGATACACCGTCTGGACTTTTGCCCATGCCCGTGCAAGCGGTCAAGCACATTGCGCCCGAGACTCTTTCTTGCCCAAAATCCAGCTATAGTGATTTAAAACAACATTGAGAAAATCTGCTGCGTCGGCTCTGCAGCATCT
>CAZLDZ010000097.1:0-4901 GCA_964558435.1 uncultured bacterium | reverse complement strand
AAAACAATTGTTTAAAAAGCATCGAATCACACAAGGGAAGCCAAGAGTTTGGACGGCTCCGCGTGGGCATTGGAGAAGAAGGGGGAAAAGAGCTGACCGAGCATGTGCTTGGCAGATTTACCTCCGAGGAAAAAAAACTCCTTCCCCAGGTTGTTGAAAAAGCAGCGCATGCTACAGAAGCGTGGCTTGTTTCGGGGATGGAAGCTGCGATGCGCGCGTTTAATGTTAATGTAACAGAGGAAAAAGGATGAAGAAACAAGAAAAATCAAAGCTCTATGAAGGGATGTACATCTTGAGCACAACTTTAAGTGAAGAGGCTCGTCAAAAAGCTTTGGATAAAATCACAGCGGGAATCAATGATCGCGGAGGAGAAATCCATAAAATCCACGATCAAGGAAGACGCAAACTTGCATTTGAAATTAATAAAAAACGGGAAGGGCACTACTATCTCATTTATTTTTCTGCACCGTCGCCCGCCGTTAAAGAGATGTGGAGAGAATACCATCTTAATGAAGATCTCATCCGCTTTCTCACCTTGAGAACCGATAAAGTACTCGAGACCATTGAATTTAAACAGATCGTACAAGAATGAGAGGAGATCAGATGATCGAAAATGGAAATTCTGAAAGATATGGGCATGCAAAAAGAGCAGTACCTGAAGGCCCGTTTGTAAAAAAACGCAAACAGTGCCCTTTTACAGCTGCTGGCATTCGCCACATCGATTATAAAGATATCAATACGATGACACAGTTTATTACTGAGCGCGGAAAAATCATTCCTCGCCGGATCACTGGAGTATCTTTTTATCACCAAAAACAATTGACAAAAGCGATCAAAAGAGCACGACATATGGCTCTTCTTCCTTTTGTTGGGCAAGACTAGACGGAGCGACCATGCACTATCAATTACTACTTATCGAAGACATTGAAGATTTAGGAAGAAGCGGCGAGATTGTCAAAGTGAAGCCCGGCTATGCCCGCAATTTTCTTCTCAAAAGAAGAGCTGTGATCGCCAGCAAAAACACCCTGAGAATGCAATCCCGCCTTCAAGAAGAGCGTGCTAAGCGCGCAGAAGTCGACAAACGGGACGCCGAAGCACTTGCAGGGCGCGTGAACGGTATGCATCTCACCATTACCGTAAAAGTGGACCCCGAAGGCCACATGTACGGATCTGTTGCCGCGCATGACATCGTCACTCTTTTTGCACAGGAAGGGATCACACTTGAAAAACGCAATGTCGTCCTTCCGCAGGCATTTAAAGAGCTTGGCACATTTCCTGTAACGCTAAAATTGCAAGAAGGGGTTCCCGCACAGATCACGCTCACGGTTCAGAGCGATGTGCCTCTTCCTGAGAAAGTTTGAGGAGCGGCTTTGCGGATTGCGCGCAAGCGCTTCGTAGCAGTGCCATGATGGAAAGCCTCGGTCCGCAAATCTCCGCTTGATGAAATAAGCGCTTTTGCATACCAGGGAATATCTTTTGCACATCTACGCGTTTTAAGATGTTCCTGCATGCTGCGAAAGAAAATTTCTCCCCCTTGCGCATGGTCAGAAGAGGTCTCTGCTGAGAAAAGATCAGCCTCTTTTTCTTTTCGTAGTTGATGCCGAATGATCAAGTAGCCTCCAATAGCATAAAGAGCAAGTAAAAGAGCTGCGCCTGCAGTTAGAAGTATGCCCAAAGGAAAGAAAAATCCTGCGGTAAATAAGATTGCAAGAAGACCTATCACGAAAGCTTTTTTTCTGTAAAAAGGTTCTAGAGATGAGGGGCCATGCTCAAGCGCAATATGCCCTAGCTCGTGAAAGAGGAGAAAATCATACCATTTTTTAATCTCTTCGGGTTGTAGCTTGGTAAAGGTTTCTAGATACAGCCTAAACATTTCGCACTGCTCAAGATCGAACTGATGATCCTTAGGTGGCGAACAATAGACGCCATCCATGACGGGAGTAGTATAGAGTTCTTGTTGAACGTTATTCCAGAGCTGCGCACACCATTTGGAGAGTTTCTCTGCATTAAATCCCTTGGGGTCTCGAAACTCATCTGGGATCTCCTGGGGATGGACAAGGAAAAAGAGGGGAACGCTGACCCTCCCTTCACTGCTAGTCAAAACACATGCGCTTGGGGTATCGATATTACTGGATAGTCTGACAAAGATTCTACGCCTGGAGCCTTTTTCATGATGGTCATATTCATGATCGAGATAGCTTTGTAAGCACTCTAGCCGGGCAATCACCCGCCTACGGAGACGGCCTACCATGAGCGTGGCTTCAGGTTGTTGCAGCTCTTCAGGCAATTGCGCAAAAAATGGATGAACTTTTATAGCATCTGTCATATAATAAATATTTTAATTTATTAGAGCTTAAATTGCAATAGAAAACTTTTTAGTAAGTTATTTATTCTTAGTCATTTAAGTGTCTATCCTTGTAAAAAACCCACCATAAACCCTAAGCTCCACAGTATGAATAGGCAATATATCGTTGTTACGGGGGCCGCCGGCTTCATTGGGTCCTGTGTGGTCCGCTACCTCAATGACGTGGGCAAAGACCACCTCATTCTGGTCGATGACATCAAAAAGACGGAAAAATGGAAGAATCTGCTCGGGAAGCGCTTTTCCCAGCTGATTTCCAAACATGCCCTTTTTGAGTGGTTAAAGGGCCGAGAACAGGAGATTTCAGCCATTATTCACCTAGGGGCTTGCTCAGATACCCTAGAGATGGATGGGGACTATCTCCTCGAAAATAATACCCGTTATTCCATCCGGCTTGCAGAATATGCCTTAAAACAGGGGATCCGCTTTATTTATGCATCCTCTGCTGCGACGTACGGCGATGGGAGCTTGGGGTTTTCTGACCATCATGATCTTTTAGGGGAGCTCCGCCCTCTCAATTTGTACGGTTTTTCTAAACATCTATTTGATCTGTGGGCCCAGCAGCAAGGGGTTCTTGATCAGCTGGTCGGCCTTAAATACTTCAATGTTTTTGGCCCTAACGAGCACCATAAAGGGCGCATGGCTTCAATGGTTTACAAGATGCTTCCTCCCGCCTTGCAAGAGGGAAAAATCTGTCTTTTTAAATCGACTGAGCCTTCCCGCTTTGGGGATGGCGAGCAGATGCGTGATTTTATCTACGTCAAAGATGCGGTTCGGATGACCTGCGGCTTTCTCGACAGTCGCCATGGAGGAATTTTCAACATTGGCATGGGGGTTCCTACAACCTGGAACCAGCTCTCTTGCGCCCTTTTTAAGGCGGCTTCTCGTCCTGCACAGATCGAGTACATCGACATGCCCAAGGAGATGGTGAAGCAGTACCAAAATTACACATGTGCTGACATGACCAAATATTTTGGCGTGCACAAAACCCCTCTAAAGTACAACATGGAGGAAGCGGTTAACGATTACGTATGTCATCACCTGATTGAGAATGTGCGATGGTAAAACTCATCGGTAATTTAAGTCGGTTTTCTCCCGCGCGGGTCCTTGTGATCGGCGATTTCATGCTGGACACCTACACGACCGGCAAAGTCAAACGCATTTCTCCTGAGGCGCCTGTTTCAGTTCTTCACGTGCAAAAAGAGGAGAAAAAACCGGGCGGTGCAGGAAATGTCGTGCTCAACCTCACAACTCTCGGCGCAAAAGTCATTGCTGTGGGAAGAGTGGGTATCGATGAGGCCGGAAGCGCCATCTTGCTAGAACTTGCCAAAGAAAATGTCGATGTGCGCGGTCTTTTTTGCGAAAAGGGATACAAGACCCCCGTCAAAAATCGCCTGATTGCCGATTCCCAGCAAGTTCTGCGTGTTGATAATGAGACAATCGTTTCTCTCACAGAAGAGCTAGAACAAGCCGTTGTCGAAAAATTGCCAGAACTCCTGGAAGGCGCCGAAATCATCGCCGTTTCCGATTATGGGAAAGGGTTTCTGTCGCGCTCTCTTCTCATGGCTCTTTTTGAAATGGCCAAAGCACGCAATATTCCCGTCATTGTAGATCCCAAAGGAGAGGATTTTTCAAAGTATCATGGAGCGACTGTTTTAAAGCCCAATTTGGGTGAAGCTTATGCCGCTGCCAAACTTCCTCTGAATGCTTCCTTAGAACTTGTCGCAAACAAAGTTTTGCAATCCTGTTCAGCAGACCTTCTTTTAATTACCCGCTCCGAGCAGGGGATGTCCCTTTTTAGCCGTGCAGGAGAACGGTTTGACTTTCCGGTGCAGTCCCGCGAAGTGAAAGATGTGACAGGCGCAGGGGACACAGTGCTTGCGATGATTAGCATGGCTCTTGCCAACGGTCTTGATATTAAAGGTGCAGCTCAGCTCGCCAACATCGCAGCCGGTATCGCCATCGAAAAATTGGGGTGCGCACGCATCCACTTGGCAGATCTGGCTACGCGCCTTCTTGAGTACGACACCGAAAATAAGATCTTTGATGAGGAGCATCTTTTTGCTCTACAGCAGGCTGTTAAAGGTAGACCCTTTGTGGTCCTCGGATTAGAGAGCAGTTACGGGATGTCCACCGCTGTTTTTCGTAGTATCCGCACGCTAGCAGAAAAAGAAAATGAAAAACTCGTAGTCTACATCCGCGATTCGGCGCCCGATGAAGAATTTGTCTCGCTCCTTTCTTCTCTTGCAGAAGTCGACTTCATTGTCTTGAAATGCGAAGGGATGAAAAACCTCTGCGAACTCGTCCAGCCCAACGCCGTCTACAGCATCGAAAAGGGCACCCTCGTCCCCCTCGACCACCACGTCGCCCTGTTCAAATAGACCCGGAAGTCAGAATGGAGGGAATTTTCCTGACGGAAAATTCAGAAAGATAAGAGTTTTTATTGCTGTTTGAAATAGACATGTCGGGTGACACGGCACTTTGTGTCCGTGTCCCCTGCGACCCCCTTGCGCCTCATCTCGCTTTGATAAATTGCGTC
>CAZLDZ010000096.1:0-4902 GCA_964558435.1 uncultured bacterium | reverse complement strand
CTTTTTCTTTCCATTTCTGGGGTCTTGGCCCCCCAAACATTGGCCGATTGCCGCGGCGTCAAAAATGGACTCAAAAACTTCCCAATGTTGGGCAAAAAGCGCGGGATTTTCTACGCGGTGGCCGATGGCACTTTGTGCAGGGAAATGGTGAAAATAATTGCCCATGACGATGGGCAAATGCTCTATTTTGTCTTTTTGGGATTTTTTAAAACTTGCCAAAGAGTGCATATCGTTTTGTCCTGATCCTGCATTTTCTTGGATAAAGCGGGTCAAGGCTCCAATGGCCTCTTGGTTGGCAAAATAGATAAATCCCGGAATACAGCGCTCATCATTGTCAAAGGTTGCACCGATTGTCTTGTAATGGGTCTGAAAAAGAGGGAGCATGAAAGAAAGATCGGCATACAGCATCACATCATTTTCTAGATGAAAAACATCGCGTAGGTTTTCGTGCAGCATGAGCTCTTCAATGACAAAAAAACGCTCTGTCGTAAATCTCCAAAACCCTTCGCGAAATCCGCGATCTAAAGTCGATGCCGCTTCAAAGGCTTTGTGCTTGTCGGTTTTTAGCAGGTTTTCAAGAGGATATGCCTGAATTCGATCCATGTGAGAGCGCGAAGTCAGCGCACCCAGTGCTTCTTGCGATGCGACCAAATAAATGGGACAGCTCGGATTAAAAAGTCTAGCTTGGTGCAGTGCATCTTCTGTGTAGTTCGGTAGAGTGTGGCCAATGTGGACAAAAACCAGTGCAAGTGCATTGAGCGAAGTATGCACTATCAAGAAAATTAATAACTTACTGAAAATATTTGCCATACTCTAGGGGTTTTCCTTGTTTCCAAGGGCAGTAGATATTGCAGAATTCGATGCGCTCCGCTAGGGGTGGATGGGTGCTGCGCCAAAACTTATAAATGGGCCCGGGTCGTGGATTGGCGAGATTCTGGTATTGCAAAGCGATAAAAGCCTCTCCTGCTGCTCGATTGTTTTGTGTGATTTCTAGGCCAAAGCGATCCGCTTCATGTTCCATTGTGCGGGAAATGTAATTTGAGAGTGGAGTCAAAAGCAAAAGAAAAACACTGAACAAAAGAAGGAGCAAAGGAAGAGATGCAATTTCATGTACATGTTGAAATCCAAACCGTTTTTTATAGCGCTTAAGAAGAAGTTCTGATGATTTATACACGGCATAAAACAGCACGAAAGAAAGCACTCCAAAATAGACCATTTGCCACCAGACGTGGCTTAGAACATAATGTCCCATCTCATGCCCCATCACAAAGAGGATTTCATCGGGGCTCATTTTTTCAATGGTCGTATCCCAAAGAACGATGCGGTTGGTCGATCCAAATCCCACGACGTAGGCATTGAGCATTTTTGTGTCTTGACTTTTGTCGACTTCAAACACTCTTCCGCCGCTCATGCCTGCTTTTGCAGCGAGGGCCAAAATCTCTTTTTCTAGTTGTTTATTTTTCATGGGACCAAATCGATTAAACAGCGGATCAATCCAAATCGGTTGCACCAACATCATGAAAAATAAGATGCCGATACTGACAAGGCTGCTATAAAACCACCATCTTTTTGGGCTTTTTTTCAAAAGAAGATAAAAAATCCATAAAAAAGCAGCGGCGGCGATCAAAAGAACAAGCGCGGATTTGCCATAGTTTGCAAACCATCTTCCAAAAGGTTGTGAAGAAAGGCCAAAATCATGCTGACGTAAATAGTCTCCGTAAAAATCGAGAGGAAGATTTAAAAGTTGGACAAGAGCAATAAATAGGGTTAGATAAATCAATAGGGAAAAAAACCAATTTTTCCCCCAAATTTTTGCCTTTTGTCCTAATTTCCCAGAGAAACCTGTCACAAGAAAAAGGAGGGGAATCACGAGTGCCCAGGCTTGCTGGATGACCCAGAGCACATTACCACTTGTGTAATAGCGCATGGCTTCTGCTGACGCTTCAGGAACGGCTACATGCGCACATTCTGCGAAAAAAAGCATGCTCCACAGTTTAAGATATTCTTAAAAACTTCTCAACAATTGTCTTTATGCATATATGTTAAAAAAAAGTTGGAGGTCTTCATGGCGACAAAACGTGTGGTAGGTGTGGTGGTGATCCTTTCAGGGGTTACCCTTCTTCTTGTGTCGGGCTATATCCGCGGCCAAGTGGATGTGGGCGAAGCAAAAATCGAAAAAGCCGAAAAACAAGTGGAACATGCAGGCGGTCTCTTGTCCGTTACCCCCCTCAAAGGGGTGACTGAAGGCGCAATAGATTCTGCGAAAGAAAAAATTGCGGAAGGTAGGCTCGAAGCAGAAAAGTATACAAACGTCTCAAGTTTGACTAAAATTGGGGGTATTATTCTGATTATCGTTGGGGCAATTTTATTATTTTTTCCGCACAGAAAAAAATAGAGTACGCCTCTTCGTGCCCGAAAAATTCAAGAAAACATGATAGATAGGATGGGCATGATGCGCATGATAAAAAAGAATGTGCGGCAATAAAATCTATCATGCATATCATGCTTATCTTGTTCATCATGTCTTTTTTTCTTTTTTGCAAAGATGAAAAAACTCCCACTTAGTTTTTACAAAAATCCCGATGTGTGTAGTGTAGCAAAAGGGTTACTTGGAAAAGCGCTGTTTACGTGCATCGAGGATCAACTTGTGGGAGGGATTATCATCGAAACAGAAGCGTACGCCGGAGCAATCGATCGGGCGTGTCATTCGTACAATTTCCGCAGAACAAAAAGAAATGAGGTGATGTACCAGGAAGGTGGTGTGGCTTACGTCTACCTATGTTATGGAATCCACCATCTTTTGAATGTGGTCACAAGCGGTGCAGGGGATCCTCAAGGGGTGCTCATCCGAGCTATTCAACCCACGCATGGAATTGAGACGATACTCAAAAGGCGCAAGAAAAAAAAGCTGGACAAAACTTTGACAAATGGCCCTGGCGCTCTTGCAGAAGCTTTGGGGGTTACCTTGTCCCAGTGCGGCGTCCCTGTGAATAGTAAAACTTTGTATATTGCAGAAAGCGGTCTTGAACCAAAACCCATCACAGCGTCTCCACGCATTGGTGTCGAGTATGCGCAAGAAGATGCTCTTCTCCCGTACCGCTACAGAATTTTTCTATGAGAAAACTGTGGCTGATCTTTCTTTTCGCATTATGCCTTATTCCTAAACTTCCAGAAAAAGCGATCTATTGGGGAATTGGAACAACTTTAGGATCGATTTCGGCATACTCTGGCGTTGCCGCTCTCATCTTTCCAAGCCCGGAATGTCTTCTTTTGAGCAAGTTATCTGGCTGTGCGGCAAAACAAGCCTTCAAGCAAGCGCTCGTTGCAAGTTCGGTCCCCATCCCCTTTCTATCGCGACAAGTACCCCTTTCGCAAGTTTCTTGGTGGCGCAATAAGAGGGAACTTTCTGCAATCTCTGCGCGCTCTTTAGAAGAGAAAGAGCTTCTTTCCTTTTTAGAAAAAAGGTGGCTGGCAAAATCCAATGGCTTTTTTCCACTTGCAGTGGATTGGATTTATCCGTGCTTTGGGATTTCAATCCAAGCGGATCCCACAACGACAAGTTGCTACTCAAGAAATCCTTCCAGCAAACTTTCTTTGCGTTATAAAGAACGGCTTTCTGCCTGGAAAAAAAGACTTCCTCACTCTGAATCTTTTCCTCTCATCCTCACTCGTCCCTATGACATTCGTCATTTACTTCCCACACAGGGGTGTAAGATTGTGGATTGCCCTGAGTCTGTAGCAGAGTCCCGTACGGAGGAGAATACGATTTACGTTCAGAGAGTCCAAAAAGAGGGGATTGGCGGCTTGCGCCTTCTTCCTTCAGAAGATGTCGATAAAAAATACCAGTTTCTCCTTGAGTGGATTGGAAGTTTTGGGCTTTCTGCAAACCGCATTGAACTCGACCGCACGTTTATCCCTAAAAAAATGGTAGCCCGTGGAGAAGAGATTGTCATTCCTTGTTTTGATTCACCCCCTGAACATCAGCTTCTAAAACAAGCCACCCTCAAATTATTAAATGGGCTTTCTTCTGTTAAAGCCACGCTACCCCCTGCACATGCCTCTGTTGCACGTCTTTCCTTCAACAAAATTAGAGAGATACTCGCTCTTCCCTTGGGTAATATAACTGAGCAAATTGAAGAAATTCACACCCATCTTTCTAGCCTTTTAGAAATTTTTTCTCCTTTCCAAGAACAAGATTTTCCTCCCCTTTATAAAACCCTTCTTGCATTCCCCGAAAAACTAAAAAAGTTGACTCAATGCTCTCTGCATGTGTCAGGGATGACAAGTTTTATGGGCATACTCAAAGCAACAGGAGAAAATCCCCATGTGCTTTATGGGGAAAACACCTACTTTGAATGCATTGATGCTTTAAAAAAGCTTTCAAATGCCCATTCCACTACAAGCGCCTCTGATGAAGACTGGAACAAAGTTGATCTCATTTTTGCGCAATTCAACCCGGTTTTGAACCGGCATGATACACTTGAATACCAGGTTGAAAACGTTCATGCGATGCTGGAAAAGGCTCTTAGCCCTAGGCGCAAAAAACCGCTTGTCCTTGCCCTCGATTGCACTTTTGATTTCATCAACTCGCCTCGAACACGTGAGCTTGCACATGCTTTTTCCAAGCAGGTTGAACAAGGTCTTCTCAATATCGTGGGATATAGAAGCGGCCTAAAATTCGATCTCTTTGGCATGGATAATTACTGCGGTGCTCCGTTTTTTATGGTGCACAGCAAACACCCCCATTGGAATTCTTTTGCCTTTCTTTTAAAGGATCCGGCTCTACAAACAGATCTTTTAAGTCATAACTGGTTTTGTCTGGCTTATAAGAGCGCCGCTCCTGAATTAGAGCTCTACCGCAAACAGATCTTCGATCAAACAAGAACTCTGTTAAACGCAATC
>CAZLDZ010000095.1:0-4967 GCA_964558435.1 uncultured bacterium | reverse complement strand
ACATATTGCCCTTCTTTCATCTGGAACGGCGCTCCGTGAATCCCAAACCCTTTCCCAAACCCCTTCAAGGGGCCGCCCCCTTCCAAAGCTTCATGGAAAGGAATCCAGCGCGTCCCATAAACCGAAACCATCTCGACGTTCTGATCTTTAAACTGACCCAGCGTTCCCTGTTTGTAGATCGCCACCTTGCTCCCCAACGAATAGGTCCCAAGAGGCGTTCCATCCCCCCGCCCAAGGCCCACGTTGTACGTCTTTAAAAGCACCCGTTCTTTCGTGTCCAGATCCACATAGTAAAATCCCATCTTGCAGCGCAGCGCATCCACCAAAAGATAGAAGTTAAATTTTTTATCCCTCCGAAACACGTTGAACCGGCTCCCTGCAAATACCTTTTGCGTAAAATAGTCCGGCTTCCCGTTCAGAGTACGCGCAATAAAATGGCGCGATGTCGCATAGTGCGCCGCATAATCGGCCAGCCACGCAGGACGCCCTTTGAGCCACGGCACCGAACTCGCATAAGTCACCGTCTCCACAATCGGAAGCTGCGCCCCCGTCGTCGTAAATAGCTGGTGCACCCGGTCAATATTCGGAAAATCCTGCCCGACTGCCACCTTCGGCAGCGCAGGCATAGTTTCTGCCTTCTGCACCACAGCAGGCCCAGACGCAGATGAACCACCCAGCTTTTTGACCAGAGCCACCCCGCCAATCACGGCAAAGAGCCCCAGCCCTCCCATAAAAAGAATTTTTGGAAAAGACACCGGCCTCCACACAATTTAAGGGTTAATTATCTCTAAAATTGCCTTACTTGGCAACTTTCTTGTCTCTATAATATATACTAAAATTTTTATTCGATTGAAATATTCCGACAAATTGATAGAATGGCCGCCCTATGACAAATGCCATCACCGCAAAAACAGTTTTTTTCACTAATACTCATCTTCCTAAAAAGGTAGCGACTTTTTTAGGCGTGCGCGATTTCTTATGTGTTGCCCAAAGGGCGTGTCATGCCTTTGCTCGAATCACTTTGGGGCAGTGGGCAAATGCGCGCAGAAAAATCATGATCGCGGATTACGAAATTTTTAGAGAGGAACGGCTTCAAGTTCTTATAGCTAAACTTGCACAACAACAATTAGGAAGCGTGCTCTCCCTGGAAGCCGAGAGTTTTTTTGCGCGGAAGATGAGCGAACACTTTATTACACAGATGCCCTCCTTGACTTTCCTCTTTTTGGGTCCAACTCCTCACAATGACACAAAACTTCAAGCATTTCTAAAGACATGTCCACAGTTAAAAGTGTTAGAGCTTATGAGCCCACATTGCCCTGAGGTCGTCAATCAATTCCTTGAGCTTGAATGCGTCCGTTTTAGAAAACTTCCAAACGAGAATTATCAGGATGGCTTCAGAATTGACAAAAGCACGTTTACACAAATAGTCCACGAATTGAGCCCTGAAGACTGCGCACGCCTTGCCAAGCATACCCACTTGCAAGAAGTTACTATGTATAGATCTTTTATTCAACCCCAGTTTTCTGCTCATATGTGGGATGCGATTGTACAAATCCCCCATTTACGTAAATTAGAAATATTTGATAACAACATGCGTAATTTTGGCGTCGTGGTCCGAGCACAAAAGTTGGAATCTTTAACACTTAATGTTCGCTTTCCTGCACTTGTTTTCCCTCATCTTGGATCTTTTCCTTTGCTTACAGAACTCACTCTTAATCTCGATGCCATAGATGACAAGGCGGACTTCACACTTCTCAGCCAATGCATAGCATTAGAAAACCTAACCCTCGTATTTAATAGATCAACACAAAGTCAGGCAACAAAGGCTGCTCAAGCTCTAGAAAAATGTTCTCATTTGCGTTTTTTAAAATTTTCAGGATTTTCTGATCAGACAGAAGAGTGGGCAGAGGCTTTCTTCATCAAACTTGCTAAAAACATGCCCCAGCTTACCCACTTCGCATGCAGAATACACTCGAGCCTTTCTCAAGAAAGTATCCGCAAAGCTGTGCGCCCTACACTCAAACTCACATTTGAGTAGGCTTCTCGCGTCCTTTTTCGATGAGTTTGCGCATCTTTTTGCCTGCGGTGAATTTTACGGCGCGGCGCGCGGGGATGATGATGGGGACTTGGGCATTTTTGGGATTGCGTCCGATCTTTTGTTTTCTTTCGACAATTTCAAAGACGCCAAAATCGCGAAACTCTAGACGATCGCCTTGGGCAAGTGAGTCGGTCATCTCATCGAGAAAATCTTGGACAATACCACGCACATCATTCGGGTGAATCCCTCTTTTGCGCGAGATGTTTTGAACGAATCTTTTCTTTGTAATCGTCGTCATAAAATGCACTCCCTCACACCTTTAAATGTTAAAATGCATTGTTGATGCGTCACGATTTTTGAAGCAAGAGATTTCATCATAGCAAGCTAAAAATGAACTACCATCAAAATTTACTGCCATACTTTTATACATATAAACACCAAGAAAATTTTTGCTGATGCGAAGATTACTCAACCATCAGCAGGAGCTTCTTCTTTTTGCCGGAGCCGAGAAGAAGGTAGCTTGCGCCGATGAGGTGCTCTTGAGCGATGATGAATTGCGGATCTTGGATTTTGGCATTGTTGACGTAGGCGCCGCCGTTGTCGATCAGCCGTTTGGCTTCGCCTTTGCTGGGGAGGAACCCGACTTTCACAACGAGGTCGACAAAACTCATGCCCACGACTTCATGCGCTTTCAGAGTGACATGGGGCATGTCATTCGCGATTTCTTTGAGAATTTGTGGGTCAAGTGTGGCATCCGAACCCGGTTTGGCCCCTTCTGTCACTTTTAAGGCTGCTTGTACGCCTTCTTCGCCGTGGACGATGCGGGTCACTTCTTCGGCAAGGCGTCTCTGAGCTGTGTTAGCGACATAATCGCCTGCACCCATCTTGTGCGCGTACTCATCGATCTCTTCCAGCTCCATAAAAGTCAGAAGTTTCATCAGTTTGATCACATCGGCATCGGGAATCCGCACGAGATATTGATAAAACTGGTAGGGAGAAAGCAACTCTTTCGAAAGCCAAATGGCCCCCTCTTCACTTTTGCCAAACTTTTTCCCATCGGAGCGCACGAGAAGAGGCCAGGTCATCCCGTAAGAGGGTTTTGCTAGCAGCTTACGGATGAATTCGATGCCAGCCGTGATATTTCCCCACTGGTCGCTTCCCCCCATTTGCAAAATGACGCCGTAGTCTTGGTAAAGGTGGCAAAAATCGTAACTTTGAATGAGCTGGTAACTGAACTCTGTGTAACTAATCCCCTCTTCCGATTCTAGGCGTGCACGCACACTGTCTTTTGTGATCATGGTATTGACGCGGAAATACTTTCCCACATCGCGCAAAAAATCGATGTAAGAAAGTCCCTTGAACCAGCTGTCATTGTTCAAGATGACAGGGCGGGTTTCAGGATTAGAAAAATCGAGGATCTGTTCAAAATGGAGGCGGATGCGCCCGACATTGTATTCAATGGTTGCCGTATCAAGAAGGGGTCTTTCTACACTCTTTCCTGAGGGGTCGCCAATTCTGCCTGTTGCTCCACCCAAAATCACAAAAGGTGTATGCCCAAATCTCTGGAACCAGGCAAGGGCCATAATTCCCATGAGATTGCCCAGATGCAAGCTCTCTGCTGTCGGATCAAACCCGATGTAGACTTTTTGTGGTGTTTTAAACATGAGACGGATTTCTTCGCTCGTCAGCGCCTCAATGAACCCTCGTCTCTGTAAACACTCGATAATATCCATAATTCTTGTCTAATAAGCCCAAAAACTCTATAATTTCGCAAGTAATATGTCTGTTGAAGCCGCAAAAAAAGCAGTTGGCGCCAAAGCCGCAGAGCTCATTGAACCAGGGATGGTGGTAGGTCTTGGTACAGGATCAACCGCCGCGCATTTCATTCAAAAATTGGGACAGCGATGCAAGCAGGGGTTATCCTGCCAAGCAGTTGCTAGCTCAATAGCTTCCTCTCTTCTTGCAAAAAAAGCTGGAATTCCCCTCTTAGACATCGACCAAGTGACCAGTCTTGACATCACAGTGGACGGGGCCGATGAAATCGACTCACAAAAACGGATGATCAAGGGAGGTGGAGGCGCGGCTCTGCGCGAGAAAATTGTCGCTTCCATGAGCCGCGAAATGGTGGTCATCGTCGATGAAAAAAAACTGGTTTATCGCCTCGGAACGTGCAAGCTTCCTGTAGAAGTTATTCCTTTTGCCCATCAAGCAACGGCTCTTCATCTTTCCAAGGCGGGCTACCGAGGCACCTGGAGGCAAAATCCCGACGGGAGCTATTTTATCACTGACAATAAAAATTACATTTTCGATATCCATTTTCCCGAACCCTGTGAATATCCAGAAAAGGAGCATGAGGCCCTGTTGAGTATTCCCGGTGTTTTGGAAACGGGATTCTTCTTTAATCTCGCAGGACGGGTCATTGTCGGCTTTTTGGATGGACAAATTGTCATCCAGTCATAAGATGTAATTTATGACGGATCTCATTCCTGTATCCTTCGATAAGATTTTGCAGTCGCGCACCTATACCATGATTGTCCTTGAGACAGCCATCAAGAAATTTGGCATCTACACAGAGCCCCATGTTGGACATCTTTTGCAGATCTACCTGACCGAAGAACACAAACCGCGCCCCTACACCCACGAGCTCCTCAAATCGCTTTTAGACGGCTTTGAGATTAAAGTCTTGCAAATCGTGATTAACGGAATCGAAGATACCATTTACTTTTCACGGATTTTTTTCGAACAGCAAAAAGGCGATGATAGGCAAATTGTGGAAATCGATGCCCGGCCTTCTGACAGCATCACTTTAGCGCTGATGACAGGAGCACCCGTCTTCTGCAAAAAAGAGATCCTCGACAAGGTCATCGCCGTAGAAGACTGAGACCGTTGCATAAATCCTGCTTATCAGGAAAAACCCCGAAGAAAAATA
>CAZLDZ010000094.1:0-4975 GCA_964558435.1 uncultured bacterium | reverse complement strand
TGGGGAAGTGCCGCACCCAGAAGCGGGGGAGGGAGGCGCGCGTTCTGTCGAGGATATTAATCATCACGGGTTTTGCGAGGGTATTATATAAACAGAGATCAAGATTTCCTGAATCCTCAAATTTTGGAAAACGCAAGTCTGTGCTTCGTGCCTGTTGAATTCTTTGTTGGATATTTCCGATGTCTTCTCGGTCACTTTGTTTAATACAAGTGAATCCTTCGTCCACAAGAACATCTGCGTGATCACGCAGATTAGTGTAGTCTAAGCGTGGCTCATCTTGAATATGCAGAATCTCGGCTGCAACTTTTGTCAGAAGGACAAGCACGTCGCGGGCGCCCGTCTCTTCGCGGCCTATTTCAGGATTAGGAATATCGATTTTGAAAATTTTAAGAGGTCCTTTTTTGAACGTTCCCTCAGGAATTTTTTGGGGATTTGCTTCTTCGTTGAACTCAAGAGCTCCTTGGAACCAATTGTGGCCAATCCACAGGCGACCATAATGATCATCAGGATGATCATCAGGCCCTCTTAAAGAGAAAGATACATGGCCAGAAAAAGAGATCTCTTCGGCGTCCTGAAAAAAAACTGGCCCTGCATAAACCCCCACGTCTTCTCCTAAGAGTTGCGTGCTTCCGACCTTAATTCTTGTAGTAAATAAATGGGCAAGCTTTTGAATCAACTCACGTTTTACATCCAGAAGTGTCTTCGGAGGAGGAGATGCAAAGAAAAAAACGACCGCTTGAATGACTTTGCAGATGAGGCGGAGAATGCAAAAAAGCGCATCTGTATTTTTGGTAAGAGATTCTCTTTCGAGTTCAACCGATTTTTGGAGCCCTTCCACGTCCTTGACAAGGTTGTACCCCCGTCGAACCATTAAACTGAAGTTTTCAAGGTTTTCTGGGGCGGGCATTTCTAGCAGCGCGGCCGCTTTTTGTATGCGCTCTTGTGCCAAAGGCATCAAGCTAGACTCATGTGAGAGGTGTTTGATCCCAAGATAGTAGCCGCAGGCTGATAAAAAATCCGCAGGAGCAGGAATAACAGATTTGTTCCGATAATCCATTGATTGGCGATAAGCAGTTGTAAGATTTTCTCCAGGAAAAGGCATCCCGATATTATGCCTAAATTGATGTAAACTTATTTCTGTACTCATTGCACCCTTCCAGTTGATTTTTGTGCAAATAGTTTACACGAATGTGGGTATAACTTCAAATGAGTGTAAATATTTTACTTGTCATTAAAGCACTTGCTTGGATTGGACGTTTCAAGTAGGATTTTTGGAAAAACTTCTGCGGGATATTAGCTCAGTTGGTTAGAGCGCCACGTTGACATCGTGGAGGTCGGCTGTTCGAGTCAGCTATATCCCATAGTTTAAAAACGTGCATGCAACAAACTTTAGACCTTCTACGGCTTTTGGCAGCCAAAGTGTGTGCCAAAGCCGCACTCGAGCTTTTCCCTGAAACACGCCTGATTTCTGCACGTGCGACGGTCCATGGATTTTCTGTGGAGTGTATTTTTCCCTGTGCATTTGACGCGGCTTGCTTGCCACTTCTTGAGGAGAGGATGGGGCAGGTTCTGCGCACGAAGAGGGCGCGGCTTGTGGAGATGGTGCCCGCGAGTGCTTCTGCCTACTTTGCGCACCAAGGGCAGGATTTTATCGCGCAGCGGATAGGGGCTCTTTCTGCGCCGTTGGTGACCCTTGTGGAAGTGGAAACTTTACTGGATGAGTGGTCGGAAACAAGTCTGCCTCCGCCGAACTTTTTAAAGGCATTTCGCCTTCTTGAGTTTTCGCAAAAACTGACCTGTGAGGGGCGTGCTGTCACGCAGATTGTAGGGACAGCTTTTCCGACAAAAGAGGAGCTCAAAGAATTTCTCAAAAAGCGGGAGACTTTTGGCCAAAAGGACCACCTTGTTTTGGGAAAAGAGCTCGATCTTTTTCTGCCTTATGAAAACGGGTTTTTATGGAGGCCGCGTGGGGAGACTCTCAGGCAGCTTTTTCTTGCATTTTGGAAAGAAGAGCTTGTGAAGGAAAAATTCCAGTTTGTATGCCAGCAGGGGATAAATGCCCCTCAAGAAATGCTTCCAGAACGTTCGGCAGAATACCTCTGGAAAGGGGCTGCGCTCTCACCTTGGGAGCGGGGGCTTTTGACACCAAAGCAGGGGCTTTTTGACCGTGTCCATATTTTTTGTGCCCCTGAAGAACTTTTGCAAAATGCGATTTCTTCCTTGCAATTGGTGATAAGAATCCTTAAAATTTGCGATTTTAAGTTTGGATTTGCTCTTTTCTCCTCGAAGGAAGGGGGAATTCTAGAAGAAGCTTTACAGGCCTTGAACGTGCCCTACCAGATGGAGCGTTCCGCGCAATCGAAAGTTTCTTTTCAAATCCAAGACGGCATGGGACGCACGTGGGAAGGTCCTTTTGTTGAAGAGAGTAAAAAAGGTCTTGCGCTGTCTCTTTTTAATCCGCTAGAGCGCCTCATCGCGCTTGTGCTGGAAAATGGACAGGGGAAGCTTCCGCTTGGGTTTGCGCCGGAACAGGTGAGAATCATCGCGGTAAAAGAGGCGCACTATGCCGAAGAAGTGGGGCAGCGTCTCAAAGAAGCGGGCTTGCGCGTGCATGTGGATGTGCGGCCTGTGAAGGTTGCCGAGAAGCTGCATGATGGCTTAAAATGGAAAATCCCTTTTGTCGTTTTTGTAGGCGAGCAAGAGGAAAAAAAGAAATGTATCACAGTGCGCGCTCTTGCTGCAGAGAAAGCGGAAGAGATGAGCGTGGAAAATTTTATAGAGAAGTTAAAGCTTGAGAATTAACAGAGAGATTCGGGCGCCGCGTGTGCGCGTGATTGACAAGGACGGAGGCCAGCTCGGCGTTTTAAATTTAACTGAAGCGCTGATGCGCGCTGAAGACGCAGGGCTTGATCTCATTGAAATTTCCGGCTCTTCGGATCCTCCGGTCTGTAAAATCATGGATTACGGAAAATACCGTTACCAGCAGACCAAAAAGGAAAAAGAGAGCAAAAAATCTCAACACCAAGTGAAGGTGAAAGAGATTAAAATGAAGCCGAATACGGATGAACACGATCTTCTTGTGAAGATGAAGCACACACGTGAGTTCATCACGAAGGGGAATAAAGTGCGCTTGACCTGCACTTTCCGCGGGCGTGAAATGATGCACCCCGAATTCGGACAGAAGTTAATCCGGCGCATAGTGGAGGATCTTTCCGATATTGCAGCGCCTGAGGCGCCGGCAAAAATGATGGGAAAAAGTCTTTCGGTGGTGCTTGCCCCGGGAGCAAAGAAAAAGGTAGTCGTAACTCGAGGAGAAACACGTGCCGAAAATGAAAAGCCGCAAGGCAGTGAGCGCAAAGTTTAAAGTGACCGGAACAGGGAAGCTGAAACGTCAGCGTCCGATGCGCCGCCACAAGCTCACAAAAAAATCAGGAAAGCGTAAACGACATCTCAAGAAAGCGCAGACTGTGCATTCCGGACAAGTGAAGATGTACAAACGCTTAATGCAAGTTTAATAGAGGAATTACAATGGCAAGAGTCACAAATGCAGTCGCCGCGCACAAAGCGCGCAAAAGACTGATGAAACAAGCCAAGGGCTTTTACGGAGATCGTAAAAATCACCTGCGTCTTACAAAAGATGCTGTGATGTCAGCCATGGCGTTCAACACAAAGCACCGCAAAAAGAGAAAAAGCGACTTCCGTCAGCTTTGGATCATGCGTTTGGGTGTAGGAGCCAAAATCCATGGCCTCTCTTACAGCAAATTCATCAGTGGATTGAAGAGAGCAGGATGCCTTTTAGATCGCAAAATTCTTTCTGATATGGCCATCCGTGATCCCGAAGGTTTTGCGCTCGTTGTCTCCAAAGCCAAAGCCGCACTTGCTTGAGGATATTTGGAAAATAGAATTGTTTCTTTGAGACAGGCTTTTCAGCTCGATCTAAAAAGCGTCAAAGAGATGCGCGATGTCGAGCAGCTAAAAGTCAAATATCTGGGAAAAAAGGGACCCGTTCAGGAGCTCCTTCAGGAGCTCCGTTCTGTTTCTAAGGAAGAGCGCCCAAAATGGGGCAAACTCGTCAACGAAATCAAAGAAGAGATCGAGCGCCTGTGCACACAAGCAGAAACAGGACTCCAGGAAATCCACATCAAAGAACAACTCGAACGGGAAAAAATTGACATCACCATCCCCGGAAGACGTTCCTTTTTAGGCAAGGAGCACCCCATCTCAGCCACCATGGATGAACTTCTCGATATTTTTATCGGGATGGGTTTTTCCGTGCAGCTTGGACCCGACATCGATTCCGATTATTACAATTTTGAAGGGTTAAATTTTGCCGTGGATCACCCCGCGCGCGACATGCAGGATACATTTTACATCACACCCGAGCTTCTCTTGCGCACACACACGAGCAACGTGCAGCTGCGCGTGATGGAAAGCCACAAGCCCCCTTTGCGCATCGTCTGTCCTGGCACCGTCTACCGCAAAGAAAACATCTCCTCCCGCTCACACGTCTTTTTCCACCAGATTGAAGGCATGTACGTCGATGAAGGGGTCTCATTTGCCGATCTTTTTTCTACAATGAATGAATTCATTGAAAAACTCTTTCACAAGAGCCTCAAAACCCGTTTTCGTCCCAGCTATTTTCCCTTTGTGGAACCCGGCATGGAGCTCGATATCGAATGTTTAAGCTGCGCTGGCTCAGGCTGCCGCCTCTGCAAACAATCGGGCTTCCTCGAAGTCCTCGGGGCCGGAATGGTCCATCCCGAAGTTCTCAAAAACGGCGGCATCGACCCAGAAGTGTACACCGGCTACGCCTGGGGCATGGGCATCGAGCGCCTCACCATGCTGCGCTACGGCATCAAAGACATCCGTCAATTTTTCGAAAACGATCTGCGTTTTCTTGCACAGTTTTAGAAGATCCGTTTATAGTGATTTAAAACAAGATTGAGAAAATATGCAAGAAGGCTGCGCAGATTTT
>CAZLDZ010000093.1:0-4994 GCA_964558435.1 uncultured bacterium | reverse complement strand
TAGAGCGCCTGTCTTACACACAGGTGGTCATAGGTTCGAGTCCTGTTGCGCCCATCGAGATGCGGGAGTAGTTCAATTGGTTAGAGCACCGCCCTGTCACGGCGGAAGTTGCGGGTTCGAGCCCCGTCTCCCGCGCTCTTTTTCCTGTACAAAGATCTTTTGAATTCAGTATTTTGGTGGATATGCCAACTTCTTCAATTAAAATGACCTTCCACACGGTGATGTCCTTTTTCTGGATCGCCGTTGGTGCGTTTTGTGCGGCGGCAGCCATCCGTATTTTTCTTCTGCCGAATCAGTTGATTGACGGGGGCATTGTCGGTGTGGCCCTGATTTTGGCGCGTCTTTTTGGTGACAACTACCTTTCTTATTTTCTCGTTCTGTTAAACATCCCTTTTTTGCATCTTGCTTACACCTCGATTCGTAGAACGTTTGTGATCCACATGCTTGTGGCGGTTCTTGTGTTCGCCGGATTTTTAGGGATCTTGGAACATGTGCCTCATTTTATTGGAGATCCTCTTGAAGTCATCGTGATTGGCGGTGCGATTTTGGGCATTGGGGTCGGCTTGATCATCCGTCACGGGGGATGTCTTGACGGAACAGAAATTTTAGCCATTCTGATCAACCGCCGCAAAGGTTTTACGGTGGGGCAAGTCGTCTTGTTCATCAACATTTTCATCTTTGGTGCGTATGGATGGATCTTTCATGACTGGCATATTGCCATCCGCTCGCTCATCACCTACATCGTCGCGTTCAAAATGATCGACCTCGTCATTGTGGGACTCGATGAGCTCAAATCGGTTCTTATCATTTCTTCCAAGCCCAAAGAACTTGGTGAAATGATCATGAAAGAGCTCGGCCTCGGTCTCACCATCATGCATGGACGCGGAGGATTTTCAGGTGAGTCGCGTGAGATTTTATTCATCATCATCGAGCGCCTTGACCTTGCAGAACTCAAAGAGATCATTTTACGCGAGGATCCCTCAGCCTTCATGGCCATTGAAAATCTGCATGAAGTCGTTTACGGAAAACACGCGTTTGTACCCTACAAAAAGAAAGGACGCCGATGACCTCTCTTTCGAATTCTGGAAAATCCCCTTCTCCTCCTCCATCACACACGATCGATGCGTGGCGCGTCTTCCGCATCATCTCAGAGCTTGTCGAAGGATTTGAGTCGATGGTCTCTTTGGGGCCCTCTGTTGCCTTTTTCGGCTCTTCCCGCTCCAAAAAAAATGACCCTCACTACGATCAGGCGTTTCGCCTAGCAGAAAAATTGAGCAAGCGCGGCTTTGGCATCATCACAGGCGGCGGCCCTGGCCTCATGGAAGCTGTGAATAAAGGCGCACAAGCCAGCGGAAAATCCTGCGGCCTCTGCATCGATCTTCCCGATGAAGAGCCACCCAATGCCTTCATCGTACGCAAATACTTGCTCCGCTTCCGTTACTTTTTTGTGCGCAAAGTGATGTTCGTGCGCTACGCTCAGGCTTTTGTCGTATTCCCTGGAGGCTACGGCACCATCGACGAACTCTTTGAAGCGCTCATGCTCATCCAAACCAAACGGATCAAACCCTTCCCCGTCTTCCTCGTCGGAAAAGAGTACTGGTCCGGTCTTGTCCACTGGTTACAAAAAACCGCCGTCGAAAAAACAGGCTACATCCTTCCCGAAGAGATGAGTCTCTTTCGCGTGACGGAAGATCTCGATGAAATCGTCGAAGTCATCGAAGAGCATCTCAAAAAGGCCATGGTCCTCGAAAACTTCTAACTTTTATTTGCGGATGAATTGGGGAGCGTGGCAGACGCCACCGATGCATCGGTGGACTTGCAAGAGGTATTCGCCGTATTCGCTTTTGTTCAAGCGCAGGGCGTGTTCTTTGAGCTGTTCTTCTGAGATAAAGCCCATTTGGTAGGCGATCTCTTCGAGGCAGGCGATTTTGATGCCTTGGCGCTCCTGAACTGTTTGGACGTAGGAAGATGCTTTTTGCAGGGCGTCGGGGGTGCCTGTGTCGAGCCAAGCAAAGCCTCTTCCCAGCAAGCGCAGGTGCAATGTTTTGCGCGCAAGATATTCGAGGTTGACATCGGTGATTTCGAGTTCGCCCCGTTTGGAGGGTTTGAGTTTTTTGGCAATTTCAATCACGTCGTTGTCGTAAAAATAGAGTCCTGTGACGGCGTATTTAGATTGGGGATCTTTGGGTTTTTCTTCGATGCGTGTGACGCGAAATTTCTGATCAAACTCTACGACGCCGTACCGCTCTGGGTCTTTGACTTCGTAGCCGAAGATAATGGCACCTGTTTCTAGCTGAGTGCAGAGGGAAAAAAGTTGGGGAAGCTCGTTGCCATAAAAAATGTTGTCTCCGAGTACGAGGGCGACAGAATCTTCGCCGATGAAAGACTCTCCAATGATGAAGGCTTGGGCAATGCCTTCGGGTTTTTCTTGCACGGCGTACGAGATCGAAAGTCCGAGGGATGAGCCGTCGCCAAAAAGCTTGTGAAAACTTGCGCGGTCTTCTTCGGTGGTGATGATCAAAATGTCGCGGATTTTTGCCTGCATCAACACAGAAAGGGGGTAATAAATGAGGGGTTTGTCGTAGACAGGAAGAAGTTGCTTACAGGTGGAAAGAGTTAGGGGGTGTAGCCGTGTGCCACGACCTCCCGCTAAGATAATGCCTTTCACAACGACTCACTTTTTAAGATCAAACGTACAGCCATCTAAGATCAGTTGATCGATGTAGCTGATAAAATAATCATGGCTAAGGAATCGTTTATCTTCAAACATAAAAAGGTGGAAAGGGACCGTCGAATGAACGCCGCCGATGTGGAATTCTTTGAGCGCGCGCTTGGCTACTGCAATTGCATCGGTGCGGTCTTTTCCTTTACAGATGAGTTTGGCGATCATGGAATCGTAATTGGGAGGGATGCGGTAACCTGAATAGCAAGCGCTATCGACACGCACATGAGGACCGCCTGGGGCAATGTAGTACTCCAATTTTCCGGGAGAGGGTGTGAAGTTGTGCGCGGGATTTTCAGCATTGATGCGGCACTGGATCACATGTCCTGAAAACGTGACGTCTTTTTGCTTGATTTTGAGTTTTTCTCCCATGGCCATTTTAATCTGTTCGCGGATGAGATCGATCCCCGTGAGCTCTTCTGTGACCGTGTGTTCGACTTGGATGCGGGTGTTGACCTCCATGAAGTAAAAATTTCCCTTTTCGTCTAAGAGAAATTCTACAGTTCCCACAGAATGGTAGTGGGCGGCTTTTGCGATAGAAACGGCAGCTTCTCCCATTTTTTTGCGTAGAGCTTCTTTCACAACGGGACTTGGCGCTTCTTCGATCAATTTTTGGCGTCTTCTCTGAATGGAGCAGTCGCGCTCTCCCAAATGGATGATATTTCCATGCTTGTCGGCCAAAATTTGCACTTCAATGTGCCGTGGGTTGACGATCATTTTTTCGAGATACACATCGGGATTGCCAAAACTCACTTCTGCTTCTGTTCTTGCCGCCGAAAATTGGCGCACAAAATCGTCGGTATCGTTTGCAATGCGGATCCCTTTTCCTCCACCGCCGGCACTTGCCTTGATGAACACAGGAAAGCCGATTTTTTTTGCCTCTTTAAGCGCTTCTTGAATATCGGCGACGACTCCAGGAGAGCCGGGAATCACAGGACATTTGACACGTCTTGCTGTGGCTTTTGCTTGGGCTTTATCCCCGAGCAAAGAGATGGTTTTCGGAGAAGGGCCGATAAAATTGAGTCCACAGCTTTCGCAGATGGAGGCAAAGTTGGCATTTTCTGCCAAAAAGCCGTAGCCGGGATGGATCGCGTCTGCCCCTGTGATCTCACAAGCCGAAAGAATATTCGCAATTTTTAAATAAGACTTTTGTGAGGGAGCCTCGCCGATACAGATTGCCTCATCCGCGAGCAGAACATGCAGCGATTCGACATCTGCCTGAGAATAGACCGCAACCGTTTGCAGCCCTAAGTCATGACAGGCGCGGATCACACGCACTGCGATCTCTCCGCGATTGGCAATCAGTACTTTTTTCATAATTTATTCAATACGGAAAAGTTTTGTTCCGAATTCGACGGGATGGGTGTTATCGACAAGAATTTCTGCAAGGGTGCCGCTGATTTGTGCCTTCACTTCATTCATCACCTTCATCGCTTCGATGATGCACAAAACAGCTCCAGCTTCGACACGATCCCCAACTTTTACAAACGCAGGGTCATCAGGACTTGGAGCCGAATAAAATGTTCCTACCATGGGGGAAAGAACATATTTTCCTTGCTCCTGAGATCCAACATGCGCCGTCTCTTTCATGGCATGGGAAGGTGGGCGTCCATGTTCAGCAGGAGGGTGTGGGTAAAACGAAGGATACGATACGACGGGAGGGTGCGGAGCATGCTCATCCTGACGTTCAATCTGGATCTCAAATCCACTTTTTTCTTTCATGCTCAGTTTTTTTACTCCCGATTTTTCCATGAAAGTGACAAGTTCTTTGATCTGTTTAATGTCCACGGCTATACCCTTTGGATGTATTCATTGGTGTGTGTGTCAACTTTGATGATATCCCCTGTTTCTACAAACATCGGCACATCGATCTTGGCTCCGGTTTCTAACACGGCAACTTTTGTGGCATTGGCAACCGATGCTCCTCCTGAGCTTGCCTCGGTTTTCACAACCATGAGCTCGAGGAACTGGGGAAGCTCTACCGAGAAAATCGAATCGCCATAAAAGGTCGCTTTTAAATCGATTCCCTCTTTGAGAAAATGCACTTTGTCACCAATGACAGATGAGGGAACAAGAACCTGCTCGAGATTGCCTGTATCCAGAAAAAGATAGTCTTTGCCTTCTAGATAAAGAAATTCTAAACGTCTTTCCGTGAGGGAGACCTCTTCTATCGGCACGTTCAACTTGAAATTCTTCTCAAGAACCTGCTCGCTTTGCAGATTTTTTAATTTTGTCTTAATGAAAGGAACACCTTTGGCAACCGTGACCTTCA
>CAZLDZ010000092.1:0-5188 GCA_964558435.1 uncultured bacterium | reverse complement strand
CAAAAGAGACGATGTTTTGAGATGCCAAAAAGATCTGTTCTTGAACAAATGGATCTTTGAGATTTTCTGCTCGAGCACCCAATTGCAGGAGCCGCGCATTATCGCTGATCCCACCTAAGGCAATTCCCAATTCAAGGACTCTGTCTTCTACCAGCGCCCGATACAGAGGTGATGCCTGCTCCCCCTCTCGTTTTTTAGAAAATTGAAAATAAGAAGAAGTTTCTCCCTTAGAAAAATGGACGGGGATTTTTCTATGAACCACCACCGTTTTTTGTTCTTCTTGGCCACGGCCTACAGGATATAACCCAACTTGAGCAGGAACAAAAGGAATTAAAGAGCCTGCGCGTGGCAAAAACCGACGAAATTTTTTCGCATCTTGCACATTTTTAAATGTGATCGCTACGAGTTCAGGCTTTTGGGGATCAAAGACGATGTGAGGCGCTTTAATGTTCAACAGAGTGCAAAAAGAGTGCAGCCAGGAGCGCGTTTCTTCTTCAAGAGCATTGACCCTGCCCTCAAGTGCAAAAGCAATTTTTTCTGCTCTTTTTACATCGATGGGCTTGTGGAGAGGCTTGGCATAGTAAAAGAGGGTAGGGAGAATATTGTAAATTGTAAGAACAAGAACTGCGCCAATGAGAAGGCGCTGCCAGCGTTTCTGCTTTTCCATATTAGGGAAAAGATAGGTCGAACACGGGATTCTGTCTAGTATAAAAAAATTTTAGATCTATCCTAGCAATTAGCCATTTGTTTAAGATTTCTTTGTTTAAGCAGGAGGCAAATGCCCGCAATTGTCGTTGTAGGTGCCCAGTGGGGCGATGAAGGCAAAGGAAAAATGATCGATATTCTTTCCGAGCAGTCCCAACATATTGTGCGCTCACAAGGTGGCAATAACGCTGGACACACCATTGCTGTGCAAGGAGAAGAATACCGATTTCATTTAATCCCTTCGGGCATTTTATATCCTCACACTCTCTGTTATATCGGGGGAGGGGTAGTTCTAGATCCCCACGTGCTTGTGGAAGAAATCACCGGTCTTGAAAAAAGAGGCATTAAAATACAGGGGAGGCTGAAAATTTCCCCCTTTGCTCACGTGATTTTTCCTTATCATAAATTATTAGATCAGATGCAGGAAAAACGGAAGGGTACATTGGCAATTGGCACAACAGGGCGCGGGATTGGACCTTGTTATACAGATAAAGCAGCGCGCGTGGGAATCCGCGTCTGTGAAATGACTCAGGATACACTTTTTGAAAAAGCACTTAGGGCAGCTCTTGAATACCACAATCAAGAACTCCCCTCTCTTGAGTTCAAGACACTGTTTGAAGACTATCGATCTTTAGGCACAAAGCTTCTTCCTTTTGTCGGTGACGTAGAAGGAGATTTGGCCCGTGCTTTAAAAAAACAGGAAACCCTTCTTTTTGAAGGTGCCCACGGCACTTTTTTAGATATCACATTTGGGACCTATCCTTTTGTGACCTCTTCTAGCACACTTGCTGGGGGAGTGTGCGCAGGGGCAGGAGTTGGACCGACTGCAATTGATCATACGTTGGGTGTCGTGAAAGCCTACACGACACGCGTGGGCAATGGCCCCCTTCCTTCGGCATTATCCCTAGAGGAAGAAAAAAAATTTCCAGATCATACAGAAGCGCGCGAAGTGGGAACAACGACAGGAAGAAAAAGACGCCTGGGGTGGTTTGACGCCCCTCTTGTACGTCGAGCTGTACAAATCAATGGAATTGATTCTTTGGCACTGACAAAACTTGATGTGCTGGATCGTCTTTCTGAAATTAAAATTTGTACTGGATATAAGCTCGGTAAGGAAATTTTTTCTTATCCTCCTGCATCAGTTGAGCATTTGCAAAAAATAGAGCCCATTTATGAGGTCCATCCAGGGTGGCTTTCATCCACAAAAGAGATCACCTCGCTTGATGGACTTCCTACTCTTGCAAGACGCTATATTCAACGCATAGAAGAGCTATGCGAGGCCCCTACCTCTTTCATTTCCATCGGGCCTGAGCGCCACCAAACCATCAATCTTTTTAATACGGTTTACAATGAACCTATCCGCAAATTCTAAAAGTTGTTTTTTCGCCCTTTTTGGCATCTTTCTCATGTCCTTTTTCGGCCATGTTCATCTAACATTGTCCTCAAAAGGACATGAGAAATCTGCTCAAAAATCATCAAAAAACCAACAATTTATAATTTGCGGATAGATTCAAATGGTCCTTGCCCCTAGAAGAACACACTCATCTCTACGATCGATGATTGACCCAGCAAAGGTCCCACATCATGTTGCCATCGCCATGGATGGCAATCGCAGATGGGCAAAAAGCCGCAATTTGCCCACCATTGCAGGCCATGTTCGAGGTGTAGAAAGCATTTCGAAAGTTGTGCGTGCCGCTGCAGAAATTGGTGTACACGTTCTTACTGTATACACCTTTTCTACAGAAAATCATGGCAGGTCCCCTGAAGAGGTCAATGCTCTCATGCATCTTTTCCAAATGCACCTTGAAAAAGAAAAAGAACAGATGATTTCTGAAGGGGTAAAACTTGGAGCGATTGGAGATATTAGCAAACTTCCTGAAGAAGTCCGCGAGACTTTGTGGGAAACCATGCGAGCCACTTCCGGGTGCACGAAAATCGAACTCGTCCTAGCATTAAATTACGGCGCACGTGATGAAATCACACGCGCCACTTCTAGCATCATTGAAGACGTCTTGAGCGGGAAGCTCAAGAAAGAAGATCTTTCTGTCGATCTATTTTCGACATATTTAGATACTGCTCGTTGGAAAGATCCCGATCTTTTCATACGGACAGGAGGCGCCATGCGCATCAGTAATTTTCTGTTGTGGCAGCTATCCTATGCAGAATTTGTGATGACAAAAACATTTTGGCCCGATTTTCATGAGGAGCAATTTTTTGAAGCTATCCTCGAATATCAAAAACGAGAACGCAGGTGGGGAACATGAGTAGTACGAGTAAAAAAATGTCCGATTTTAAAGTGCGGCTAAGCATCTCGTTGCTTCTCGCCATCTCTGTCGCTTTTCTCATTGCCTTCTCCGATGAAAAATGGGTTGGAACAATTTTAGTCTTTACTGCTGCAACTGTTGCAGCCGTAGGAGTATGGGAATATGTTCAGCTTGCACGTGCAAAAAACCTGAAGATTGCAAGCAAACTGATGATTGGGCTCACATTTTGCCTGACCATTGTTTCCTTCACATCGCAAAAATTTCTCGACACCTCTTTTCTCCCCTTGGCGATTTTAGCTCTCGGTCTTGCTTGTTTTTTCATTTTTCATTTTAAAGAAACATCCAATGCAATTGCTCTGATTGCTGTCGAATTTTTTGGCGTATGCTATGTCGCTTTTCCCGTAAGTTTCATGTTAGGAATCCTTTATCCTTCCCCTTCTCAAGATGGAAGATGGTGGCTTGGCTATTTAATTCTCGTGACTAAGATTACAGATGTCGGGGCTTATTTCGTTGGCAGGCTGTGGGGAAAACATAAACTTGCCCCTTATTTAAGTCCGAAAAAAACAGTAGAGGGGGCCATTGCAGGCTTTATCTGTGCAACCCTCATGAGTCTTTTGCTCTATTATTTTGGCATCCGCTTTTCCGAAGGAACTTTTCGCATCAGCTTTTCCGATGCCCTTTGGCTGGGTATGCTCATCGGAATTGTGGGGCAAGTAGGGGATCTTGCAGAATCCCTTTTAAAGCGCGATGCCCAGGTTAAAGACACCAATATTCTCCCTGGATTTGGCGGCGTATTAGATCTTCTCGATTCTCTTTTATTCACCGCACCCATGGTTTACTTCTTCTTACGCATGAAAATATAGTAATATGATCATTACAATTGATGGTCCTGCAGGGACTGGAAAAACAACCGTTGCACGCAAAGTAGCAGAACACCTGCACTTTGCCTACTTTGATACAGGAGCAATGTATCGCGCCCTCACGTGGACAATTCAGAAAAAAAAGATCTCTCTCGACGATGAACAAGCACTCGCTTTGCTTCTTGCAGAATTTTCGTTTCGCATTGAAGAAAAAGACAACCAAAAACACTATTTTGTCGATGGAGAAAACGTCACAGAAGCCATCCGCACACAAGAAGTGACCTCTTACGTATCGACAGTTGCAGCGCTTCCTGTGATTAGAAAATCTCTTTTGAACATCCAACATGCCTTTGCCAAACAGCATGAACACAAAGGTGTGGTTTTTGAAGGGCGCGACATTGGAAGCATCGTTTTCCCTCACGCCGAACTCAAAATTTTTCTCACGGCAAAGCCCTCCGTGCGCGCCCAAAGACGCCTCGATGAGATCATGAGAAAAAATCCTCAAGCAAAAATCGACCCCGAAGAAATGCTCAAAGAAATTATAAAACGGGATGAGATCGACTCGACACGCAAGCATGCGCCTCTTACGTGTCCCAAAGATGCTTACGTTGTTGATACTTCGACTCTATCCATCGAAGAAGTGATTGTGCGCGTGCTCAAACACAAAATAAAAAAAGTCAGGAAGATTTCTTCACAAGGAAATCTCCTGTACCGTTTTGTCCTTGCATGCTCGCGCTGTTTTTTTGGAGTTCTTTATCGACACCATGTGTATGGATCGGAACATTTCCATCCGGGCGGCGGGATCATTGCTGCTAACCATGCTTCTTACTACGACCCACCCATTGCCGCATTTTCTGCATTAGAAGAAGTGCACTTTTTAGCCAAAGAAGACCTGTTTAAAATTCCCTTATTTGGCTCTCTTATCCGAGCGCTCAATGCCCACCCGATTCGTGGCGATGCAACAGATATCGGTGTATTCAAACAGATCACCGCACTCTTAAAAGAAGGAAAAAAAGTGATCCTTTTTCCAGAGGGAACGCGCGAGAGCCAAGACGCTCTCGAAGCAATAAAACCCGGCATTTCTCTACTCATTTCACGTACAGATGCCTTCATCCAACCTCTATACATCCAAGGGACATTCGGCATCTGGAATCGCTTCCGCACATTCCCCAAACTTTGGGGAAAAACAGCAAGTATTTTTGGCCCACCGATTTTTTATGAATCCTTCAAACATCTCGATAGACGAGAAGCACAGGAAGCCATTGCACGCGCCCTGACCCATGCCTTGGAAAAATTGCGGCCAAGATGACTCGAACATCCACCGAGTTGCCCCGACTAGAACCTGAATCTAGCGCGTCT
>CAZLDZ010000091.1:0-5303 GCA_964558435.1 uncultured bacterium | reverse complement strand
TTGGACAGGCCCCTTTGAAATGGTGGTATGCCATGTATTTTTTTTCTTCTTCTGAGTAGAGTTGTTGTGTTTCTTTTTCTTCAATGTACCCATTTTTGAGAAGATCTAAGAAAAATTGCTGCACAATAGAAACGTGTCCAGGCCATGTGGTGCGCGAAAAATGATCAAAGGAGATGTTGAGCTTAGAAAAAAACTGCTGGTTGATGGCATGAAAAGTATCGACTTGCTCTTTGGGTGTTCTTTTTGCCATGTAGGCGGAAAGTTCGATGGCGATGCCATACTCATCGGAGCCACAAATGTACAAGACATCATTTTTTCGAAGACGCTGAAAACGGGCATAGCAGTCGGCAGGAAGGTAGGCTCCTGCGATATGCCCAAAATGCAGTGGTCCGTTAGCATACGGCAGCGCTGCTGTAATCAAAATCCTATTCTTCATCGTTTTCTTGTTCGTCGATTTCTTGGAGCTGTTTCAAGTAGGATTCATTGGGGTTTCTGCGTACTTCATCCAAAAGATCTTCGAGATCAATTTCTCTTCCTGCTTTCAAGTAGTATTTTCCTAAATGGATTGCGTAGCGTGTGAGTTCAAAATTGCTTTTAAAAAGTCCTTTTAATTTCTCATTAGTCAGTTGTGCTCTCATGATTTTCCTCTATTTAGTTTGTGTTCTTCTGCAATGACGATGCTTCTTAAAATATCGTAAGCAAAGGCTAGATTTTCATTGATGATGTGGTAGTCGTAACGATGGGCAAACGTAAGCTCGTGTTCGGCCCAAGAAAGGCGGGCTACAAGAGATTCTTGGCTTTCTGTTTTTCTCTTAATCAACCGTGCGCGCAGCTCTTCTTGCGAAGGAGGGCTCAAAAAAATAAATGTGGCTGGAAAGTGTTTTTCTTTCAGGTGCATGGCTCCTTGTGTATCGATAACGAGGAAGACATGTTTCCCTTGGTTCTGCAGTTTTGCAACTATATCTTTGGAGGTTCCGTAATAGTAATTGAACACTTTGGCGTATTCCAAAAAATCTCCATTTTTGATCTTTTTTTCAAATTCCTGCTGCCCCATGAAATGGTAATCGACCCCAGAGACTTCTCCGGGGCGCGGAGGGCGCGTTGTACAGGACACACTTTCCACAACGACAGGAAATTCTTCTTTCAGCATGCGGATCAACGTGGTTTTTCCCGTCCCTGCAGGAGCGCTAAGAACAAAAATTAAACCTTTAGAAAGATTGCCTAAAATTTTTCCAGCCACTTTTACTCCACATTTTGCACTTGCTCGCGCATTTTTTCGCAGGCGCTTTTCATCTTCACAGCAAGATGCGAAATCTCGCTATTTTGAGCTTTTGTTGCAAGGGTGTTGATCTCTCGCTGGATCTCCAAAAGCAAAAAATCAAAGGTCTTTCCAAGGCTCTTCTCTTGAGAAGAGAGGTAGTGTCGGAACTGTTTAAAGTGAGATTCCAGTCTTGTGATCTCCTCGTGAATATCGCATTTTTCGGCATAAAAAGCGAGCTCCCGCACGTAACGTTCTTCATTTTCTGGGGTTTCGGGAACGAGATCTTGCAGTCTTTTCTTTAATTTATCCAGAAGTAGCACAGGCAGTTTGGGAGAAATTTTTTTGATGCGTGCTGTGCTTTCTTCTAAATTTTTTAATTGGGACAAAAGATCTTTTTCAAGGTGCTTGCCTTCACGGACCTTCATAGCCATCACTTTCTTGAGGGCTTCTTGGACCAGATGTTTCAAAATTGTGTTATCAGAGAGCGCTAATTCTTCGCTGGGCGCGTGCTCTAGCAAAAATGCAAGATCAATACTTGCGGGATCAAAACTCAGCGCACGCGCTGTTTTTTGCCATGCGCTCTTGGCTGCTTTAAGCGTTGCAAGGGTACTTTGGGCTGCATTTTTTGCAGTCTTACAAGAAATTCTCACGGTAACGTCGCCGCGCACGAGTTTTTCTTGGATCCACTTGCGCACATCCAGATCAAAGCGCAAAAGTTCTTTGTCCATGTACAGGCGCATTTCCAGGGATTTGCGATTGACAGAATGGATTTCCACCACAAAGTGGCTCTTCTCAGCACGGCCGTACGCTGTCATACTCTTCAACATTGACTAACCTCTTTGACTGAGTTGAAAGTGCGGCGATGGATAGCGCAGGGTCCATGTTTTTCGAGGGCGCGGAGATGCTCCTCGGTGGCATAACCTTTGTGACGATGAAAGCCGTATTGGGGCCAAAGGGTGTGGTAGTGGCGCATTAGGCTGTCGCGAGTTTCTTTGGCGATGATGGAGGCACAAGCAATCGAAAGCGAAAGAGCGTCTCCGTCGATGATGGGTTGTGTGGAGATCCCAAAATTAGGAGCAAAGGGTCCATCGACGAGAAGATGGTCGGGCATTTTAGAAAGGCCGCGAAAGGCCGCTAGCATTGCTTCGAACGTAGCTTTTAAAATGTTGATTTCATCGATGACAGGAGCCTCGATGACACCTGTGGAAAAAATAATCTCAGGATGATTTGTGATTTTGGAAAAGAGCTCTTGGCGGACTTCCTCGGGAAGCTGCTTGCTATCATTGACACCTTCCAGCAGCTCAAGATCGATTCCTTGTAGAAGAGACGCAGGAAGAAGACAAACAGCGGCAACAACAGGACCTGCGAGCGGTCCCCTTCCGGCTTCGTCGCAGCCTCCAATCAGCTCGTGCCCGCCCAGGTGCGCTTGCTGCTCATACTGGAGAAGCTTTTTTAGGCGCCGTTTTTCTTTTGCATTCAAGCGAAGTGACCTTTTGCCAAGAATGCACTTCACGATGAATGATCTGCAACTTAAAATGCAAAACTAAAGAAAACTAAACTCTCTTTTTCTTCACTTCTGCATTCTGCATTCTGACTTCTGCCTTTTTTTAAGTTGCTGGTGCCTCTTCTACGTGCTTTTCTTCTTTGATTGCGCCCATGAACTCTTTAATTTTTGCAGCTTTTCCTGAGGCACCGCGCAGATAATAGAGTTTGCTTTTGCGCACTTTGCCTGTTTTGACGAGCTCAATTTTCGCAATTTTGGGGCTGTGGATCATGAAGACGCGCTCCATGCCTGCTCCATAAGAAAAACGGTAGAGAGAAACGCTTTGTGATAAGCCGCTTCCTCTTCGGGCAATAACGGTTCCTGCAAATTGTTGAATACGTTCTTTTTCTCCTTCAACTACGCGCATGTGCACGTTGATGGTATCACCGACACGAAATTGGGGAACGCCCTTTTTCAGATACTCTTGTTCGATTGCTTGGATATGTGTATTTTGTTTCATCTTAAACTCACTAATTCTGGTCTTACTTTTGTTGTTTTTTCTTCTGCCTTTTTCTGCCGAAAGTGGGCAATTTCACTATGATTTCCCCCGCGCAGCACTTCAGGCACTAGGCTGCCTTCAAATTCGATGGGCCGCGTGTAATGTGGTGCATCGAAGATACCATTTTGAAAAGAATCTTGCAATGCAGCTTCGCTGTGTCCTAACACTCCCGGGATAAAGCGCAGGGTGGCATCGACTAAAACAATGGCGGCTATGCACCCATTCGTTAGGACGTAATCCCCGATGCTGATCTCCTCATCGATTTCCCTTTCAATCACCCGCTCGTCTACCCCCTCGTAATGTCCGCACACAAGGATCAGGTGTTCTTTCCGGGCAAGTTCGGCACACTTCTCGGCAGTTAGGGTCTTTCCTTGCGGCGAAAGAAGAATCGTGTGGCTCCCCTTATTTTTACAGCTTCGCACCGCCTTTGTTAGGGGTTCTGGCATCATTACCATGCCAGGTCCACCTCCAAAAGGCCGGTCATCGACCTTTTTATGCTTATCCTCGGCAAAATCCCGGATGTCGACAAGGTCGATCTGCACGAGATTTTTCTCCTGTGCCCTTTTCACAATGCTGACATTGAAAGGCCCCTCAAAATATGCGGGAAAAAGAGAGAGGATATCGATCTTCACGCTTTCTTTTTTGCCCCTCTTCTTACGGCAGCGAGCTTGCTTTGCTTGGCTACTTTTTTCTCGGTGTAATTGCGGATCACTTCGGGGCAGGACTTCGCCATGAGATCTTTGCAATGCTCAGAGATCACAGCTCCCTTTTCTAGCCAGTGGGCCACTCTTTCAGAATTCACGCTGACATTTTTTTCTGGGGCATAGGGGTCATACCAGCCTAAGTTCTCCAGGTATTTTCCATCGCGTTTGGATCTACCATCGATCAAAACCACGCGAAATGTCTGACGATTTTTTTTCCCTTGCTGTCTCATGCGTATTTTCAACGCCATAAAAATTTCTCCTTACCTTTCATTTCTTTCATCATACTGGGCATTTCTTTGCTCATTTTTTTGAATCTTTTAAAATTTTTTGCCATGCGGTTCACATCATCGATCGAAGTTCCACTCCCCTGGGCAATGCGCAGGCGTCTTGCGGGAATTAATTCGACTTTTTCTTCACGTTCACTCTGCGTCATCGAGAGGATGATCGATTCGGTTTGCTTAAATTCTTTTTCGGAAGATTCGATCTGTTCTTCAAAACCAGAAACCCCCGGAAGCATTTTTAAGAGACTGGAAAAAGAGCCCATTTTTTTCATCATGTCCATCTGCTTGAGATAATCATCATACGTGAAGCTTGCTTTACGTAGCTTCTTCTCCATTTTTTGGCTCTCTTCTTCACTCATGTGCTCTTCTGCACGCTTGACGAGATTGATGACATCCCCCATGCCTAAAATGCGGTCTGCCATCGACTCGGGATTAAAGACTTGAAAGTCGGTAATCTTTTCCCCCACACCTTCGAACTTAAGGGGTTTTTGTGTGGCCTCGCGGATCGAAAGTGCAGCTCCGGCTCGGCTGCTCCCATCCAGCATCGTGAGAATCGATCCGGTGATGGAAATTTTCTGGTTGAACTCGACGGCAACTTTTACGGCATCTTGTCCTGTAGCACTGCTAGCAACAAAAAGAACCTCTTGAGGCTGAATCTGCTCTTTAATTTTCTTGAGCTCTTGCATGAGTTCTTCATCGACATGCAGCCGCCCTGCTGTGTCGACGATTAAAACGTCAAAATTGTTTGTCCGCGCAAAAAGAAGAGCATTTTGGGCAACGTCTACAGGATTTTTTGCATCTGCATCCGCAAATACAGGCGCATCGATCTGCTCTCCTAGCTTTTGCAGCTGCAAAATCGCAGCAGGTCTTTGTAAATCACAAGCTGCAAGAAGTACTTTTTTGGATTGTTTTTTTAGAAGGTGAGCTAGCTTTGCGCACTGGGTTGTTTTGCCGCTCCCCTGAAGACCGCAGAGCAGGATGACAGCCGGGTTTCCTTTGAGATCAAGGCTTGCTT
>CAZLDZ010000090.1:0-5369 GCA_964558435.1 uncultured bacterium | reverse complement strand
CCACTTGCACGATGCTATCAAAGGTGTGCACCCCCATGCTGTATTCGATCTTGGCGATGACGAGAATCTCTGACTTTCCCTCGTGCACGAGCAATCTTTTGATTTCCAGGACATGATCTGCAGAGCGGATGAAAGAAGCCGCGATGAGATCGATATCGTGAGCGCAGCCAAATAAAATATCCTGTACGTCTTGCTTTGTCATGGCAGGGATGTCGATCGAAACATCAGGGATGTTCACACCTTTGTAGCTTTTGAGAATCCCTTGATTCTCAATTTCCACAAGGACCCCTTTGGGAGTACGCTTGACGACCTTGGAAGAGACGTAGCCATCATCAAAAAGCACCGTCACGCCCACTTTCAGGGTCTCAAAAACTGCCGCTGGCGTGATCTGCCATTTTTCTTCATCCCCTTCGATCTCTTCTTTGACCAGCAAGATTTTTTGGCCAGGTGCGACACCCACCTCTCCCCTCTTCATCTTCCCCAAACGAATTTCAGGACCTTTGGTGTCCAGCATGATCGCAAGAGGAATGTTCTTCTCTTTGCGTGCTTTCTTCAAAAGATTGATGACTTTTAGGTGCCCTGCATGGGTGCCATGGCTAAAATTGAGCCGGGCAACATTCATGCCCGCATCGATCATCGCAACCACCTTTTCATAGGTGTTTACGGAGGGGCCCATCGTGCAAATGATTTTGGTTCGCGTGCGCATCATTTTTTAGTCTACAAAATAAGTAGGTCTTTGGCAAATTCATAGCTTATAAAAGCACATTCAGACGTTTTAACGTACCCTTTTTCCTTATGCGAAAGATCATAGAGTTGCTTTACGCCTTTAGTTTTACAAAGCTTATGCATAAATTCCAAAGTTTCTCTTTCGCTATCATCAAATAAAGTCAAGTCTGCTTTAGAAAGCGCTGCGAAAGTATGATTGTTATTTTCTTTAAGATAGCCCTTACTTACAAGTCCCGCATAAATAGTACGGTACTGATCGGGACAAGGACCATATTTAAGCGGCACGTATCGAGCTCCAGTTAAGCTGACACCATGTTTTATAAAATGAAAAAAATCGGTATAAAAATGGAGTTTGTTCAAATAGATGATCGACTCTTTAACATGCTGAACAAAAAAAAGAGCCACATTCTTGAACATTTGTAGATTGAATTTTCGATTTCCACTAAAAATATCAGGTTCATGACGTTTCCAAAACACATCAAGAAAATTCACTTCCGCATAAGCTTCATCACATTTTAGACGAATATGCTCATCTTGGCCTGCGTCTTGTACGTAGTAAGTTTCCCATCTTTTAATGCTCGCTTCACCTACATTTAAATACCGAGCAAAAGCTGCTTGAGACATCCCCAATTCTTCTCGATACGCAATGATTTGAGCTGAAGTAAGCAACCCATGCAGTTCTCTGTATTTATCAGCCGCAGCACGTCTGAGAACGTTCATCTGTTCTCCAGTCATAAGAGAAGCTTGACAGTTTTTGCATACACTACACGGTGCAATCACTTCAACGATCTCTCCCTTGACTTCTGGGTCAAACCGCACATGTTGCTCAACAAATTGTTCACTATCACACTTCAAGCATTTCATGCTCTTCCCTCTTTATCACTTTTTTTACAAACTTACTTTCATGCAACGATACGTAATAGAAATTCCCTGCCTTAATCGCAAATTTCACATACATCTGTTTCTTCAGTTTTACACTCATCCACGAAAACGCCCATAATTCGCACCCTGCAATTGAGGGTTCATAGCTCTTTTGAGGAGGGTGCGCTCCTGCATAGTCCGTTAGTTGTATTTCATCGATGAGCATACTAATCAACTCCCAAACTTCGCTAGAATCCCCAATTTCTAATTTTGTTAACTCCCCTACAATCTTTGCCAGATTTGCAAAGAACGCACGTTTGTTTTTCAGAGCCTCTTTTGCTTCACAAAGCCGCTTGTCGATCTCTTTGGCGCTCGGGCGATTCACAACTCTAGGCTTCCTGTATCATATCTTAGCATCAAATGATACTAAAAATGCTTCAGATAAGTCAAATTTTTTGTTAACATATTGTATATCAATGTCTTGAGATGTATCATGAAACCTTTATGCACGATTTCATTGTGATTGGCGGAGGCGCCGCCGGCATGTTTGCCGCGATTACTGCAAAGGCTCACGAGCCGAACATGCGCGTGGCGCTGCTGGAAAAGAGCGCGGTTCTGCTTGCAAAGGTGCGCGTCTCAGGCGGTGGGCGCTGCAATGTGACGCATGCCTGTTTTGATCCTCTGGAGCTTTCTAAGAACTACCCGCGCGGCAGCAAGGAGTTGATCGGGCCGTTTATCCAGTTTCAGCCCAGAGATACGATGCACTGGTTTGAAGAACGGGGTGTACGCTTAAAAATTGAGGAAGATGGGCGCGTGTTTCCAGTGTCTGATGATTCGGAGACTATCATTTCTTGTTTAGTGACTGAAGCAAAAAAGTTGGGCGTGGAAATTCTCTTGAGAAAACGTCTTGTAGAGATAGCTCCAGGCTTTATTCTCAAAACACAGGACGAAACTCTACAAGCAAAACACCTCCTTCTTGCCACGGGAAGCTCTCAAGAAGGCTACACCTGGGCAAAAGGATTGGGACACACGATTCAAGAACCCGTGCCCTCGCTTTTTACCTTTAACGTTCCCACCTCTCCCCTAAAAGAGCTCAGCGGAATCGTTGTAGATCCAGTCGTTGTGCGCATTTCGGGAACAAATCTTGTACAGACGGGTCCTCTTCTCATCACCCATTTCGGTTTTAGTGGCCCGGCTGTTTTAAAACTCTCGGCCTGGGGCGCGCGCCACTTGCATGGCTGCGCGTATCGAACTGAGGTCGAAATCAACTGGCTTCCTGAGCGCTCTGTTGAAGAAATGTTCGCGCAGCTGCGCACGTTAAAAGAGAGCTCAGGACACAAACTTCTTTCGACAGAAAATCTTTTCAATCTCCCCAAAAATCTCTGGAAACTTTTTTGTCCCGAAAAGCGCCTCGCTGATTGCACCCATAAAGAGCTGCAACTTCTTGCACAAAAGTTGCACAAAGATTGCTATTGTGCGGATGGCAAAACCACCCACAAGGAAGAATTTGTGACGTGTGGCGGCGTCACACTCAAAGAGATCAACTTCAAAACCATGGAAAGCCGCCTCTGTCCGAATCTCTACTTCGCAGGAGAAATCCTCGACATTGACGGCATTACCGGCGGCTTCAACTTCCAAAACGCCTGGACAACGGGTTTCCTTGCCGGAAGGACAGTGGCACGCTAGCTTGCTTTCTTCTCATCGCCTTTGGCTTCATCTGCGGGTTTGCTGCCAGCGGCGGATGTATCAACAGCAGGAGCCGCGAGGCGTTTAGGGAACGCAGCTAAAAAGAGTGGGTATGTATCTTGGCCTGGGGGTTTTTTCCCATAAGGATCATCCATGTAGACAGCCGCATTAGTAACCGCTTGGGCGAATGACTTTCCTGATTTCTTGATGAGGGTTTCCTTCAAGAGATCTTGAACGTGCTTTATATATTCTAAGCAAGTAAAGGAAATGGTGCATGTACGGTATTTTAAGCTCAATCCTTCAGGTTTAGGCGTATGAACTGTTCCGAAAATTTTGAGAGCGTTTTTTGCGTTTAGAGAAATATCTCCATTTTCTACTTCAATGACTCCCCCAAATACATAAATGTTCTCAGCGTCGATGGTAATTGGACCCTGTTCTGATTGAAGTCCTCCTAAAATCAATACATTGGTTCCTTTCACCACGAGGTCTGTTTTAGCTTGCAATCTACCAGCAACTATAAGATTGGCTTTTGAGATGACTTGTATGTCGGCTGCAGAAGTCGCTAACGTATGACTAAAGTAAAAGTCTTCTCCGTCAATAACGCAAAGATCAGCCTCTTGAAGTGTTTCTCCTGCATAATAATCGTATACATAAGTATGTGGTGTAATTGCTTGTGCCATAAAATCCTCCCAAGTTAATTTAAACTTGGAATAGTTTAGCATTTCTCTAGGAAAAACCCCAGAGTAAAAATAATTTTATCTAGGTTCTGATTATTTCGGATCTTGCTATGATGCCATCTCATGGAAAGACGGTCTCTGGTTCTTAAAAAAGTTCGTGTACATAACCTAAAGGGGATTGACCTTACCCTCAAGCCCAATCAGTTGATTGTGTTTACGGGGGTGTCGGGGTCGGGGAAATCGTCGCTGGCGTTTGACACGATTTTTGCGGAAGGGCAGAGGCGCTACATCGAGTCGCTGTCGACGTATGCTAGGCGTCATCTTGCTGATTTTCCAAAGCCTGAGGCGGAGCTGATTGAGGGGCTATCGCCGACCATTGCGATTGAGCAGAAAGCGGCGGGGAAAAATCCGCGCTCGACGGTGGGCACGATCACGGGAATTTACGATTATTTGCGGGTTTTGTTTGCGCGCATTGGTGTGGCGCACTGCCCTGTCAGCAAGGAAGCGGTGAGGCCGCGCAGCGCCAAAGAAATTGCCCAAGAGATCTTGCTGATGCCGGAAGGGAGCAAGCTTCTCGTTTTTGCCCCGTATGCTCAAGGGAAGAAGGGGGAATTTAAAGAGGATTTTCAGGAGCTTTTGCGGCAGGGTTACACGCGGCTGCGTGTGGATGGCAAGGTGGTGGAAGTCTCGGAAGAAATTGCCCTGGATGGGAAGGTGGCTCACGACATCGATATTTTGATCGACCGTCTCGTGGTGCGCACAGCGGATTTAGGGAGGTTAGAAGAGGCGATTAATCAAGCACTGGAGCGCGGAAAAGGGATGCTGCGGATCCAGAATGCCGAAACGCAGGAAGAGCAGCTTTTTTCGGAGCTTGCCTTCTCGCCCAAGTCTGGGCTTTCTTACGGACCTCTTTCGCCTCAGGATTTTTCTTTTAATCACCCGCAAGGGATGTGTCCTCACTGCATGGGACTGGGAACGCATCTGGAATATGACTTAGAAAAAATTATCGATCCGGACAAGAGCATCGCAGAAGATTGCGTGAGCGTGGGGAGTTCTTATCGAACTGTGCGTTTTGGCAACATCTATAACAATTTGGCGCGGCTGTATGGATTTTCTGTAGATGCTCCCTGGAAAAAGCTGTCAGAAAAGGCAAGGAAAATTTTTCTTTATGGTGCCGACGAAAAATGGCTGCGCATGCGGTTCAAACATCCTGAAAAGGGGACGAGCTGGACCGATTATGTGCAGTGGAAAGGGGTCTTGCACGAGGCCAAGGCGCGCTACTTGGAAGCGACAAGTGATGCCTACCGCAAGAAGATGCAAGAATTGATGCAGGAGATGACGTGTCCTGTGTGCGCGGGTGCACGGATTAAGCCGTATCCTGCGCATGCGACTGTGGGGAAAAAAACGATTGCTGAAGTG
>CAZLDZ010000089.1:0-5374 GCA_964558435.1 uncultured bacterium | reverse complement strand
CAGCTTTTGTCTTTTTCTTGTGGTAATGAAAGGCTTGCCAGGTGCCAAAAAGGATAAAAGCAGAAAGGCAAATAATAAAGATTTTCATAAAGCCTCCAGTTCTCTTTGGTAATACTGCCATAATTCAAGATCGTAGTATTCCAGAGTGTGCGCCATTCTTTTAGTTTTTTTCTGTACTTCGTGCTGCATTTTTTCTTTTTCGTGCAGTGAGGGCACTTTCGTAAAAGAGCCGATGTCGATACTGACTGCTTTTCCCTCTAAATACCCGATATTTCTCCGTGTTCCAGAATCCCGATCTTTAATCCCTTTTCTGCAGCGTGCGCGTAGGTGTTCAATCACAGCTGAAACTACCTTTTTAGCTTCTTCTTTTTTTCCCGAGCGCACAAGTTTTTTAATGAGGGGAGAGGCAAGTGAGACCTTTTTTTGTAGAGCAAACTGCAAAAGATTTGGATCCAAAATGTGCTGGATGCCGAGTTTGTCGATGAGGATGAGCGGTTTTTTGAAATAAGATGTGCGGTGCAACTTTAAATAAAGAAGAGCAGTTTCATCTTGCAGCTCTTGATAGGCGAGTTTGCAACTTTGGAAAAAAAGAGCGCGTTTATGGGGGTTTTTTAGGTGGTGATGCTTGAAAAGTTTGAGCACTGTTTTTCCGTCAGCACTCACAAAAGCATAGGTCTGGCCTCCGCTTCCAAGATAAGAAAAAGGCTGACTCAAGAGAACCTCAACGTCTGTGCGGGCGCACGAAAGCTCTTCATCAAAAGAAGAAGAATAGACATGCGTTACTTGAAAGCCATCGGTTTTGTGATGGCAAAAGCGCTCGACACACCAGAATATAAGACACGCAAGAACAATTTTACTGATTAATGAGCGCATGAAACTCCTGTTCAAAATGGGGCATAAGCTCCGGATAATTTTTGTGCAAGAAACACCTTAAAGGAAGAGTTTCATAAAACAGCGTGCGTCCAGCAGCCTGCTTTTCTTGCAAAAACGTGTTTTTGGAAAAAGATCCTGTATCAATGATGATGGCATGGGTCCCTACAAATCCATAATTTCTCATCAAGGTGGGATCGCGATCAGAAATGCCTTTTTTTGCACGCCGAGCGACGAGACGCACAAGAGAGGAGAGGCATTCTTGGCGTTTTTTGTGATCTAGTCTCTCAAATGTCGAAGCAACTAACTCTGCCTTTTTTTGCAGGACAAAATGCACATCATCAAGCTTCACTGTATGTCGAATCTGGGAAGTGTCGACGAGCGTAACTAAAGGAAGTTTCCCTTGTGTTTTCTGTAGATGCACAAACACAAGACCTGTTTCTTCTTTGAGTTCATTGTAGGCGAGATTGATGCTCGCCATGCCATCGACTAGCCGTTTTTCTTTTGCGCGGACGAGCTCGGCTGTGGAGGAAACAGGAAAAAGTTTATGCAGAAGCTCGGCTTCCCTCACGTGATGATGTTTGAAAAATTTTAACACAAATTGTTGATCTTCGCTCACGAAAGCATAGCATTCAAGGCCGTGGGCAAAAAGAAAAAAGGGCTGAGAAAATACGGAGGGGTCAATGTCTTGCATCGGACTCTGGATACCATAGTCCCGTTCAGAGTAGATGTTTTTGAGGGCAAATCCGAAGGTTTGGTGATGGCAGAAGCGTTCGATGCCGAAGAGAGCAAGACAGAAGAGAAGAATTTTAAAGAGAGTGCGCATTTAGCCACTCCTGCACGTGCTTTTTTTCTTCTGCAATCTCTTGGAAAGATGCTCGGTAAAAGGAGCCAACATCGATCTCGATAGGTTTGCCCTGTATAAAACCGATATTTCGCGCCAAGTGACGGTCCCCATTCCCAATGCCTTTGTTCCAGCGAACCGCAAAGAGTGCCATAATGGCATCTTGCGCATCTAGAGAAAGCATTTCGGCTCTCTTTTGCAAAAAAAAGGCCGTATGATCCGCATCCACTGCATGCTGAATGCCCAACCTGTCCACCAAAATGAGTTTCTTATTCAACGAGCTCGTAGAAGAAAGATGCAGTCCAATTAAACCTGTTTCTTGGTGTAGCTCTTGATAGGCAAGGACACACGAAGAAAAGATTGCCTGCAGGCGCTTTTGGCGGCGTTCGAGGATATTTTGGCGCATCTCATGCAAAAATCCTGGAAGCCAAAAACCCCCGAGAGGAAAATTATGGTAATGTTTAAAGACTTTGAGGACTGTTTTTCCATCGTCGCCCAAAAAAGCGTAGCTCTGCACGCCGCTTCCCAAAAATGTGAAGCGCTGATCGAGAATTTTGGGGTCAAAAGATGTAGGCTCAGAATGAAAAACAAATCCCGAATGAATTTTGCTGATACGAAACCCGTCGGTCTGCGCCCTACAGAAGCGTTCCACACCAAAAAGCGCTAGCAAGGTTAAACAAATTTTTATAAATCGCATGTAGCTATGATATCCAAATTAGTACTTGAGGGAAAGAAAACATGATAAGAATGATACAATCATGGAATGATGAATATTTCTATCATTGTATCATTACATCATTCTTATCATTTTCCTTTCTCTGTGGTTCTTATCTCTGTGGTTTTTCCTTATGAAATGAATGAAGAATTTACCACAGAGATAAGAACCACAGAGAAAAAGAAAAAATAACACGATCGGCTAGAGCCGGCATGATCGCGGCCAAAGGCCGCGGCACGATGGAGAAAAATTATCGTGCCCGATCCGTCAGGAGCGGAGGACAGCCGCAGCGAAGCTGCGATCGTGTTATTTCCTTTCTTAAAAGAAGGAATTTCTCAGCTCTTCTTCAAGGAAGAGAGCAAGAGAAGGATCTTGTTTTTCGAGCCATAGCTTTAGGCTATGCAGGATTTTGGGGATTTCTTGCGGGGGACTTTCGCCGTGTGAAAAAGCTCCGAGGTCGAGGAAAACCGCGTTACCCTCGAGAAATCCGATATTGGTCCGGATGAGGGGGTCTTTGTCTTGGATCTTTTTTGCGTGGCGCTGTTTGAGCAAGTCTACAAGAGATAGAATCCCTTGGCGGGCACGATCTAAATCTTTTTGTTGTATCCACGCCTGTAGCTGTGGGTAAGCCAGCTCGGCTTTTTTTTGCAGGATAAATGCGGTCTTGTCGAGATCCACGTCATGCACAATGCCGAGTTTGTCCTGAATGCGCACTTTGTGCTTCAAATGGTGTGTTTCGTGCAGGTGGAGAAAAAGAAGGCCCGTTTCCTGTTCAAGACGAGTTTTAGCAAGAAGGTAGCTTGCCAAGACTTTCTCTATTTTTTGGCTGAGCTTGAGGCATTTTTTTTCACAGAAAGGAAGATGTTGGAACAGCTGCACAAGCGCGTGACGCCGGTTATTTAAAAGTTTTAGTACAGTTTTTCCATCGCGCGCAATAAAAACAAAGCTCTCTTTTCCGCGTGCCAGGTAGGTGAAGGGTTCTGCAAGGATATCTGGAGGAAGGCTTTCGCTTGCTGCTTGACCCACAAAGGTGTTGTCGCGGATTTTGCTTACGCGAAAACCGTCGGTTTGTGTGTGGCAAAAACGGGAGAGTGCAAAAATGAGACCCAAGGCAAGCACCCATTTCATGGCGTCACCAAAGTATCGAGATATTCCGCAAGTTTCGGCTCCTGTTCTTGAAGAAAGGCGTGCAAGCGCCGTGTGATGGCATGAAGATCTTTCTGTGTGTTTCGCCCGGCAGTGCGCTTAAATCTTCCGATATCTAAAAATATCGGCTTGCCCTGCACAACACCGATATTTTTGTGGAGGCACGCATCATGGTCATGAATGCCTTTATGCATGCGCGATTTGAGAAGATCCACAAGCTCTTTTAAAAGCAGTTTTGCCTCTTCGAAATTGTGCTTTTTGATGTAAGGAAAAAGCAGTTCGGCTTTTTTTTGCAGGATGAACGCGTGCTTGTTGAGATCCAGGGAGTGCTGAATGCCCAATTTATCGATGATGGTCGTTTTGAGCGCAGGATTTTTACTTGTGCCCAGGTGTACAGCAAGAAGACCCGAATCTTCGAAGAGCTCTTCGTGCGCAAGTACATAACTTTGGCTGTCCCTGCGCCATTTTTTTGCACGGAATTCTGCGCGCTTTAAGATCTTTTGTCGCACAAAATCTGGCAGAGGCAGTTTCAGAAGAAAATCGGGAGCAAAGGGCGCGTACAGCAGCTTTAAGACATATTTATTGTCATCTGAAACAAAGGCAAAGCATTGTCCGCCTTGCGCAAAAAAGTGAAATTTTTGCGCTAAAACTCCTGAAGGAGTTTTATCCGGGCCTGGAGGGAGGGAGAGTGTAATTTTGTAGATTGAAAAACCTCCTGTTGCCCATTCACAAAAATGGTAGAGGGGAAAGAGCAATGCAAAAAATAATAGGTAAAGGAGCTTCATTTTTTCAGTTCTTGTTCGAGGTGACACGCAAGCTCAGGGTACTCTTCTTGAAGCCAAATGCGAAAGGGCTCTGCAATCCGGCACAGCTCGCGCTGCAAAATTTCCGGATCTTTCATCTCTTCTCTTTTTACAAATCTTCCAATGTCGATTTTAATGGCTTTGTCTCCCACAAAACCGCAGTTGGTGCGGATGTTGGGATCGCGGTCGTGATACCCCTTTTTGCCACGGGTTTTAATCAATTGAAGCACGGAGGAGATGGCTTTTTTTGCCTCGTGTATTTTTCCTTGAGCCATGCAGCGCGTGATGCGATCGTAGACAAGCTCTGCCCGTTTTTGCACAACGAAATCCAACTGATCTGCATCCACCAGGTGGTGGATGCCTAAACGGTCAATGAGCTTGATCTGTTTTTTAAGAGAATTTGTCGGGTTTAGATGCACAAAAAGCACACCACTTTCTTCGTGAAGCTCGTCAAAAGCGATCCGGTAGCTCGTAAAATCGCGCACAAGTTTGTCTTCCTTGGACCAGATCTTTTTTTCTCGATACCGATTTAAAAAAGGAAAATATAGAGCGCGGATCCAGAGAGGCGTTTTAAACTTCTGTTGTTTGAACACTTTTAAGACCGTATTTTTGTCCTCACTAAAGAAAATGAAGGACTGCCCCCCGCACCCAAAATAGGTGTAACTTTGATCGAGTGCGCGCAGAACTTCTTTGTGTTCGTCTGTGCGAAGAGAGCGCGTTTCCCAAAGAGAGTTGTAGGGTCTTGACGAGAGAATCGAGCCTACGGTGAACCCATCGGTTTCTTTCAGACAGAATTTTTGCACGGCACAAAATGCAAACAAAAATAGACACAAGTAAACAAAAAATTTAAGCATTTAAACACTAGTTAACTGAAAAATCGGGAATTTTTCCATGGAAAATGTCCCATAGTATTAAAATTTTTAGTTCTCTTTTTGATATTAATGTGCGTTTTTGTTAAAATACTTCCTTCGAAGTAAACATAAGGAGATATTATGT
>CAZLDZ010000088.1:0-5407 GCA_964558435.1 uncultured bacterium | reverse complement strand
GGCATCAGCTCTACCTTGACTTCAAACGCATCATCCCAAGGAAGAGCATGGACCGCGTCTGGAAGAAGGTAGTTATCGAGGTCGGGGAGTTTTTTGGCTGTCGCATACGAGAGGGGTTTCCCCTTATGCAAATCGACGAGCGCAGCTTTTGAAAGAGCAAGAGCAGACGGGATTTCTTGGCTTGCAGAAAGCACAGGATCTTGAATTGCGGGCGCCGTTTTTTCGTTGATTACGGGGTCTTTTGCAAAACTTTCTTTCACAGCTACAAGCGCTGAAGAGGCGCTTTTGCTGAAGGCAGGAAGCGAGCTTACTTGCGCATCATCGCCCTCTTCAATGTGATCGAGAGCAAGCGCGAGTGTTGTGAGCTCTTTTCGAGGGTCAATACTTGCCGTTTTTTCAAATTCAAATTCTGAAAAAACCCCATCATCTTTGGTTTTTTCAAGTTCTATTTGCGCACAAAGCATCTCCTTGAGAGAGGGAGAAACGAGTGCGGAGGGCTCATCGCTTTTACTCATTGTGCCCTCTTCCATGCGGGGGATCGCATGTCCTACAGTCTCCTCTAGAGGCACGCGTGCATTCGGAAGATAAAGAGAGTCAAAAGGGGTCTTTTCCTCGATGGAAAGAAATTCTTCAAAGGTCTCTTCGAGATCTTTTTGTCTCTTGAGTAGGTCATCTTCGGTGCGCACAAGCTCAAGAGGTGGCGTGCTCTTGCGGAAAATAGATCCCAAACGATTGGTGAGAAAAAAGGTGTGCTTTTCCATCACAAGCAGGAAAAAAAGGTGCAAGCTCACAGAAAGAAAAAGACATAAGACAAGGAGTGGGCGTCGTTTCATAGAGGCTTACTTTCTTCCAATTTGGCGCGCAAATACGGTGTGAGTGCAGAGGTTTTGAGTTCTTCCATCAGCGCCGCTGCTTTGGTTTTTAATGCTTCTTTTTCATCGGGGTTTTCTAAAAGCTCTGCCTGCGCTTGTAAGAGTAGCGCGTCGATGAATTTCATATAAGTCTGAAAAAGTTCATCCTTTTCTTGAGAGCGCAATCTGCATGCCTGGTACTCTTGGCTGTCGGGATCTTCATTATTTAAAAATTCTTCTTTTAAATTTTTTAAGAGTGCAATCACCCGTTCGATCCGATTCTCTTGCGGGGCAAGCTCCGATTTGATTTGGGCATATTCAAGCGCGGCTTCAAGATGGACAGGCTCACTGTGAAGTTTGCGCTTGATTTGAAGATCTTTTAAGGCTGCCAGAATCGAAGAAAGGCGTGGGTTGGTGTCGATCTTTTCTTCCTTTTTAAGGAGAGAATACTCAAGACGCGCTCTTTCAAGAAGCGCCGCATCTGCTGCCGCAGACTGCGCATGTTCGGCTGTTGTGATTAAGAAATCGTAGGTGGCAAGTGCGTTTTCGGTATCTTTGACTTGAGCATAAACCCGTCCAAGTTCAAGAAGGGCTCGTCTCTGGAATTTCCAGGGAAGATCGCCTCTTGTTTCATAAAGAGCCTTCATGTCGCGCAGGAGGGCAAGAGCCTCTTGGTGCTTTTCTTGAGCACATAAAAGATCCGCATATTTTAAGGCTTCCGGTTCAAGATCCACTGTCTCCAGAGAAACCGCTTTGAGCTGCTTGGTGATTTTTTCAAAAAGGACTGCGGCCCGTGTGGCAAAACGGGGCTCTTTTTCTTCTTTTGAGCGCGCATAATAATAATTTGCGAGCCATAAAAGGTTATCTCTTTTGACTTCCGTCTGATTTTCACAGGCGCATTCGTAGAGGTGGTCTGCCGCTTTTTCTAAAAGCGCTTTGTTGTGACTAGATTGTTTTAGGTAAGCGTTGTAGAGCATGAGGTGCAAAAGAGAGCGCTGCTCTTGCTCGATGTCGAAAGAGAGGGTTTGCTCTGCGCAAGAAGTAAATTCTGCATCTTCTTTTCCTGCTCGATGCAGCGCAAAGGAGAGCATGAGGTGGGCATCAGAGGAGACTTGTGTACCGGGATGCTGAGCGACAAAATCTTTAAAAATTTTCGTGCATTCTTCCCATTTTCCCAATGCATAAAGCGTTTTTCCGTAAAGGAAATGGAACTGTTCTTTTTCCGCTACATCCCATAAATCTTGGATTTTAAGCCCCTCTTCAAGAAGAGAAGCAAGGAGTGTATCCTTGCCGGCGCGCTCACTATCATGTGCTTGCTTGCGTTCGTTGAGTGCGGCATGGAGTAGATTGTGCCAAGCAGTTTTGATTTTTTTACTTGCAGGATACATAGAAATGAACTTCTGGAAAGTCAGCCTGCTCTCTTCCCAGTTTTTTGTTTTTAAAGAAAGACGCGCAGACTCATACAAAAAGGCCTCTTTTTCCTCGTGCTGTGGGAAAAAAGTCAGCAGCTTTTTCATGGTTTGGCCTGCCGCAAGAGAGTCTTCTTTTGCTTCCTGGAGTTTTGCGTGTAGAACGAGCACTTTTGAAAAGTCCAGATCCTGAGAAAAGAGTTCTTCAAAATGGGACGATACCTGCTCCATTAAAGAGCAATCTTGCGTCTCCTTGGCACAGGTTGCCAAACAAAGGAGCGCATTTTTGCATTCAACAGAATTCTCTTTTTTTTCTGCGACAAAAGCTTGCAGACAGCTGATTGCTTCCTTGTAATTTTTTAGAGTGAACAAACTTCTTCCCAAGTAAAGCTGCATGAGCGCTTTTTTCTCTTTGGGGATATGCACAAGGGCGTCTTTTGCAGCGCTCACAAATTCTTCGTGTTTTTCCATCTGGAAAAGCAGCAGCAGTTGATTGTAGGCTGCAGCTTGTGCTTTTTTCCCGCCCAATTTGTGGATTTGTCCAAACGTTGCACAGGCCTCATCTTTCAGTTGGGCACTCATCTGCAAACAGCCCACCTGAAAAAGAAAATCCTCTTTTTTCTCGGGGTGCTTTTGCACAAGCTCTTGAAAAAGCATAACGGCTTTCGCATATTCTTTAAGCTCGCGATGGATGTAAGCCAAAGGAAGCAGGCACGAGTCTTTGAATTTTGTACTCAAAAGATTTTCATATTCATTTTTCGCCTTTCCGATCAAAGCCGTTTTCTTTTCTTCATCCTGCAGTGACACCGCATGACGCCATAAAGATTCCGCAAGCAGGAAATGGATTTCGCTCCGCTCCCCACCTTTTTCGCTGAGCTCAATTGTCGCCTCGTCAATCACCTCGCTGAATTTGCTCAAGGCAAAAAGAGAGCGCATGTAGTTGAGCGCGACTTTTTTCTTGAGATCTTTATCGTGGATTTTTCCATAAGCGCCCGCCGCATCTTGATACGCGCTCTCAAAGAAATACAGATCGCCCAACATTGTGTAGAGCTGATCCTGAGCAGCAGTTTCAGGAAAACGCTGTAAAAGATCGAGAATCTGGGCTTTTGCCGCGCGAAAATCCCCCTCTTTCCAATACTCCGCAATGCGCCTTAGCTGCAGCGCCTCTTTAGGCGATGAAGCTTTCGTTGTTTTGGTCGCAGGCTTCAGCGAAAGAAAAGAAAGAGCCGCCACACATAAAAGCAGGGATTTTGAGCGCATGCAATCACCTCGAGTTTTTGGCAGATTATATACAGAACATATTAATTTACAACGTGGCTTGTGTGGCAGCCAATGCATCCATGTTAAAAAAGAAACATGATAGACAGGATGGGCATGATACACATGATAACAAAGAGTATGGGGCAACAATCTATCATGCGTATCAAGCTTATCTTGTTCATCATGTCCTTTTTTTGAAGAAAAGATTGAAGAGAATTTCACCACAGAGATAAGAACCACAGAGAAGGAAAGAACGATAAGAATGATATAATGATAGAAATATTTATCATTCCATCATTCTATCATGCTATTCTTGCTTCAAACCGCAAGCTGTCTCTGTGGTTCTTATCTCTGTGGTTTTTCTTAAATTTTCTGGCACGCGTGCGTGCCCCGTTTATTCATTCTCAAACCGCGCTTTGTCCCCCAACTCATCCTCGATTTCGAGGAGCCTGTTGTATTTGGCGGTGCGGTCTGCGCGTGAAAGCGCCCCTGTTTTGATCTGGCCGGCACCTGTTGCGACAGCGAGATCGGCGATGGTTGTGTCTTCCGTTTCGCCTGATCTGTGCGAGATGATCGTCGCAAACCCACTTTTTTGGGCCAGACGGATTGTGTCGAGCGTTTCTGTAAGCGTGCCGATCTGGTTGAGTTTGATCAAAATGGCATTTGCGGCTTTCGTTTCGATCCCTTTTTTGAGGAAGCGCGGATTGGTGACGAAAAGATCATCGCCGACGATCTGCACCTTTTTCCCCAGTTTTTGTGTGATGAGCTTCCACCCCTCCCAATCGTTTTGATCAAGAGGATCTTCAATGGAATCGATCGGGTATTTAGAGGCAAGTGTTTCGAGATAACTGACAAGGTCTTCTGTCGTGCGCTCTTTTTGCGATTCCTGGTAGATCTTTTTCTTTGCGTCAAAAAACTCAGAGGCAGCGCAGTCAAGAGCCAGTGTTATCTGCTCCCCTGGTTTGTACCCGGCTTTTTCACAAGCCCGTAGAATGAAGTCGAGCGCCTCTTCATTGGAAGAAAGACGCGGTGCAAAGCCCCCTTCATCTCCCACAGATACGATATGTCCCTTTTCTTTGAGTAGCCCTTTAAGGGTATGAAAAATCTCTACCCCCCAGCGCACAGCTTCCGAAAAAGAAGAAGCCCCCACAGGGCGGATCATGAATTCCTGAAAATCCAAGAGATTGTCCGCATGCACGCCGCCGTTTAAAATGTTCATCATCGGGCACGGAAGAAGACACGAAACAAGAGGCGCATCCCCGCCAAGATAGCGATAAAGAGGGAGATTTTTAGCAAGAGCTGCGGCATGCGCCACCGCAAGAGAAACGCCCAAAATCGTGTTGGCGCCAAGCGTTGACTTGTTTTCTGTCCCATCCTGCGCCAGCATCAACTGATCAAGTGCCCGTTGATCGAATAAACTTTTTCCACGCAAAAGCTTATTCAGAGTCCCATTCACATGAGCAATCGCTTTTTGGACTCCCTTGCCCCCATAACGCTTTTTGTCGTTGTCGCGCAGCTCAACCGCTTCATGCTCGCCCGTAGAAGCACCTGACGGAACCTTGGCTCGGGCAATCAGGCCCTTATCCGTTGTCAGCTCCACTTCAAGCGTCGGGTTGCCGCGCGAATCTAAGATTTCGAGTCCATGGAGGGATGCTATTGTCATGCAGAAAACTTTTTAGATGTCTTAATTGTTTTTTTTGACAGAGAGGCTTTTTTCTTGCCACTTAACTCGCGAAACAACTGTTTCGCAAATACCATCAGGGTAACTTTCGGCAAAGTGGCGCATTAATTCCATGCAGAAAGCATAAAACGGAATAAAATTTATGAAAAGACTATCTTGGTTTATGCGCTGTGGTAAGACTTGCCATCAGTGTCATGTAGGATTGG
>CAZLDZ010000087.1:0-5455 GCA_964558435.1 uncultured bacterium | reverse complement strand
ACTGAGCTATCTGGCCAAAATAGATCCATCCAAGATAGAAAGCTCTGCGATTTTCTGCAAATCAATTCACTGGTTTCTCGAGAAGGGCCATGTCTTTGAGGACATTGATGGCTTCGGCCATCTGGAGGTCTTCGATGCCGTAATTTTCGTTTTTGGCGAGGACGGCGCCGGGTTGAAGGCTTTTTAAGAAAGATTGGAAGTTTTTATTTTTCTCCAGGCGGAAGCTGGAGTTTTGTTTGAGGAGGGGGAGTTTTTGGGTCCAAAAAGAGAGTCTTTTTTGCAAGTCGGGGAGGGCGCGTCGTTGCCACCAGTGTTCTTTTTTCTGGTTGGCTTCGCTTGGGGGTTCGATGTAAGCGGAGGGGAGGCGGTCATTTTTTAGTGGGTACTCGAGGTAGCGCTCTCCGATGTTATAGATGGAATATTCGGTGGGGATGAGGAGGTCGGCTTTCACGCCTTCGATTTGTGTCGATCTTCCTGAGACTGTGTAGTATTTTCCGACGGTGACCTTGAAAAAGGCACCGGAATTGCGTTCTGTGACGTTTTGGTACTGAATCGATCCCTTGCCATAAGTTCTTTCATCGCCTGCGACGAGGGCGGCCCCGTAGTCTTGGAGGGCTTGGGCGACGATTTCCGCGGCAGAGGCAGAGGCCTTTGATGTGAGGATAATGAGTGGACCTGAATAGTACATGCGCCCATCGAGATCTCTTAAATATTGAAGTTCGCCCTGGGCATATTTTGAGATGACGATGACGCCACTTGAAATGAAAAGCCCGGCTGTTTTTACGGCTTGATTGAGAAATCCGCCGGAGTTATGGCGCAAGTCGAGCACGGCTCCGTGGATTTTTCCGCGGGCTTTGAGCTGTTTAAAGGCTTCGCGCAGGTCTTTTTCGCAGGATGAGCCTTCTTCACTTTCATAAAAAGAAGGAAGGGTGAGTTTAGCAATGAGGCCCTCGCCAAAGGGTTCATAGTTGATGCTCAAGCGCTCATCTTGCATGACAATTTTTTCCCGTTTGAGGGCGATGCGCACAAGCTCGCCTTCTTGGGGAGTAATGCCCAACACGACTTCCTTTTTTCCGTTCCCCTTCATCCTCTCGAGAATCTCTTCATAAGGGTCATCATGAATGACTTTTCCATCGATTTCGACAAGGAGGTCTCCTTTGGAGATTTTTCCACAGCGCTCTGCGGGGCTTCCGCGGATTAAATCGACGATGACAACTCCCTCGACATCCTCTCTCAAGACAACGCCAATCCCTTCGAATTGTTTCTCTAGGTGAGTCCGCATTTCAAAGGCTTCTTCAGGGCTGAAAAACGCCGTGTGCGCATCCAGGCTTTTTGCTAGCGCCTTGAGAATATGTAAAACGAGGTAATGTTCGTTTTTCTTTCCGGGGAGGTAGGCCATTTCGCTGCGCCCAATTTTTTTCTCTAAGAAAGCAAAAACCTTGGTGCGCTTCTCTAAGTTAAAATCCCCGCGTGTAGTGTTGGTCTTTTCAGAAAAGAGAAAACGGACAAGTTTTTTGCGGATGCGCTCTTTAAGTTGCGAGGCTCCTGTTGCGTAGTGCTGGTACGATTCACCAAGAGTCCCTTTTTCATCCTGAAAGTTTAATATCAACTCACGTTCGATTTCTTGCCTTATTTCGCGTGCGCGTTCAATCGCGCGTGAAATGAGGGAGCCGAGCGCTTCATAATGAAAAAAATCGTCGCGATAGTACCCATCGATCACTTTTTGGGTGGTCTTTTCAGCAAGCTCCAAAAAAGGCTTAATTTCTTCGTTCAGAAGGTAAATTTTTTCCGGGTCAAACTGTTCAATAAAAACTTTAAACGAGCGTTTAGCGACGAGGGGCGAAAATTCTTTAAACTCGACATGGTAGCTGAGCATTTGCTGCATCGTGCTACGGACATCGGCTTTCGTAAGAAGAGGGGGCTGGGCATAGCAAGAAACGCAAAAAAGAAAAAGGATGAATAGCCTGCGCATATCTCCTCTTTTTACCTGATTTAAAATTATTTTATACATTTTATTTTATTGGCCGATGCGAGAAGCTTTTGCAAATAATTCCGTACAAGGCTATATTCGCTAGTTCATTTAACAGGAGACGGGCTAAAAATGCCAACGATCAATCAACTTATCCGCGTAGGGCGCACAGCGAGAAAGCGCCGCAACAAATCTCCCGCTTTGCAGCGCTGCTCTCAAAAGCGTGGAGTGTGCCTTCAAGTCAAGACAAAGACCCCGAAAAAACCCAACTCTGCTTTGCGGAAAGTTGCGTGGGTACGCCTGTCAAACGGCCAAGAAGTGATCGCTTATATCGGCGGAGAGGGGCATAACCTTCAAGAACACAGCATCGTCCTTGTGAGAGGAGGAAGGGTTAAAGACCTTCCGGGCGTGCGCTACCACATCGTGCGCGGATCTCTCGATTGCGCCGCTGTGAAAGACCGCAAGCAATCCCGATCCAAGTACGGAGCAAAAAAACCTAAATAACCCAGGATAGTAGATGTCACGCAGACGTCGTTCAGTCAAAAGAGAGATCAACCCAGACCCCGTTTATGGAAGTTACATGATCTCAAAGTTCATCAATAAAATCATGAAAGCCGGGAAAAAATCGACCGCCCGCCACATCATGTATGGCGCTCTTGAGAAATTTGCAAAGAGAGTCAAAGCTGAAGATATTTTGGCTGCTTTTGAACAAGCGCTTGAAAATGCCAAGCCTGCTCTCGAAGTCAAGTCGCGCAGAATTGGCGGCGCTACCTACCAAGTTCCTGTAGAAATCTCTCCCGACCGACGCACCTCTCTTGCCTCCAAGTGGATCATTACCCATGCTCAAGACAAAGTGGGAAGATCCATGGAAGAAGGACTCGCATCTGAGCTTGCAGACTGCTACCAAAATCAGGGAACAACAATCAAAAAGAAAGACGATACGCATCGGATGGCAGAAGCAAACCGTGCGTTTGCTCACTACAAATGGTAATCTAACATTATGGGTAAAAGACCAGAAACAGATCGATTAAAGAATGTGCGCAATATCGGCATCATGGCGCACATCGATGCCGGAAAAACGACAACAACAGAACGCATTCTCTTTTACTCAGGCAGACTCCACCGTCTAGGCGAAGTGCACGAAGGGGCTGCTACCATGGACTTCATGGAACAGGAGCGTGAGCGCGGCATTACGATCACTTCTGCTTCCACAACTGTTTATTGGAAAGATTCTAAAATTAACATCATCGATACGCCAGGCCACGTCGACTTTACCATCGAAGTGGAGAGGTCTCTTCGTGTACTCGATGGCGCAGTCGCTGTATTTGATGCCGTAGCTGGGGTTCAACCTCAGTCTGAAACTGTGTGGAGACAAGCGGAGCGCTACCGCGTGCCACGCATCGCGTTCATCAACAAGATGGACCGCGTTGGCGCGGACTTCTTCATGAGCGTCAAATCCATGCGCGAAAAACTCGGTGCCAATGCGATTCCGGTCCAGTGCCCCATCGGCGCAGAATCTGAATACAAAGGCATGGTCGACCTCGTGACCATGAAAGCCTACCTCTTCCTCGATGAAACCTTGGGTGCAAAATACGAAACCCAAGACATCCCTGCTGACCTGCTCGAGCAGTGCAAAAAGATGCGCTCTGAACTTCTCGAAGAGCTTGCGACCATCGACGAGAGCAACGAAACCTTCATGATGAAAGTTCTTGAGAATCCCGATTCCCTTACCGAAGATGAAATCCATGCCGCTATTCGCAAAGGCGTGGTCACCAACACAATGAACCCGGTTCTCTGCGGAACAGCCTTTAAAAACAAAGGGATTCAACCCCTTCTTGACGCCGTTGTCCACTGGATGCCTTCACCTCTTGATCGCGGTAACATTAAAGGCATCAATATTGAAAACAACGAACCGATGGAACTCGTCCCCGATGATGATGCTCCGCTTGCTGCCCTTGCCTTCAAAATCATGTCTGATCCTTACGTCGGAAGACTGACTTTCGTGCGCATTTACGCAGGGACTCTGACAAAAGGCACTAGCCTCATCAATACGACAAAAGACAAACGCGAGCGCGTCTCTCGCCTTCTGGAAATGCATGCCAACCAGAGAAAAGACCGTGACGAATTCTTCACAGGAGATATCGCCGCCTGTATCGGCCTGAAGTACACAAGCACCGGAGACACCCTCTGCACAGAAGACAACCCTCTTCTTCTAGAAAAAATGGAGTTCCCAGAGCCTGTGATTTCGATGGCCATTGAGCCAAAATCCAAAGCCGACCGTGAAAAACTCTCGCTGGCGCTCAGCTCACTTTCAGAAGAAGATCCTACATTCCGCGTTCAAACCAATGAAGAGACGGGACAGACGATCATCGCGGGAATGGGTGAGCTCCACCTAGAAATTTTACGAGACCGCATGTTCCGCGAGTTTAACGTAGAGGCTAACGTCGGAAAACCAGAAGTTGCCTACAAAGAGACCATCACAATTGCGGGCAGCACCGAGACAAAATACGTCAAGCAGAGCGGTGGCCGCGGTCAGTACGCTCACGTCTGCCTCGAGATCGAGCCCAACGAAAAAGCCAAAGGCAACGAAGTCGCCAGCAAAATCGTCGGTGGTGTTATCCCCAAAGAATACATCAATCCTTGTATCAAGGGGATCGAAGAAGGCCTTACAACCGGAGTTCTTGCTGGATATCCGCTCGTCGATGTCAAAGTCGCCATCGTCTACGGATCTTACCACGAAGTTGACTCAAGCGAAATGGCGTTTAAAATTTGCGCCTCCATGGCTGTCAAAGAAGCCGCGCGCAAATGTAAGCCCGTTCTCTTAGAACCGATCATGAAAGTCGTTGTCACCACCCCCGAGCAGTTCATGGGGGATGTCATCGGCGACTTGAACCGCAGACGCGGCAAAATTTTAAACCAACAAACCCTACGCGGTGTTATCGAAGTGGAGTCTGAAGTTCCATTAAGTGAAATGTTTGGTTACTCAACCCAACTGCGCTCCATCAGCTCAGGTCGTGCTACCTACACGATGGAGCCAAGCCACTTTGAACGCGTTCCTACAAAAATCCAAGATGAAATAGTGAAGAGATAATATGGCAAAACAAGCAAAAAAGAAAATCCGCATCCGTCTTAAAGGTTACGATCAGCGCGTGCTCGATCGTTCAACCGCTGACATCGTCGAAACAGCCAAACGCACAGGCGCCCGCATCGCAGGCCCCATCCCACTTCCCACCAAGCGAGAAATCTACACCGTCCTGCGCTCGCCCCACATCGACCGCAAATCGCGCGAGCAGTTTGAAACACGGACCTACATCCGCATGCTCGACATCCTCAACCCCACCCCCGATACCATCGACAAGCTGAAGGTGCTTCCCGTCGCAGCCGGTGTCGACATCCAAATCAAGGCTTAAAAAGATGACAGCAGCAGCGGTGCGTAGAGGAAATATTGCTTCCTCCTATGAAGCAGATGAAATTTTTACTGAACGA
>CAZLDZ010000086.1:0-5555 GCA_964558435.1 uncultured bacterium | reverse complement strand
AGCGGGGGGTCGGGACGTGTAACGCCAGACCCCCGACTTGTGTGAAGGAAGCGCTGCTAAATTCTTCCCATATCTTATTATTATTTTTTGCATGTTTAACTCAGGAAGGAGCTGACGTCGGTGAGGGGGAGGAGGACGGAGAGGACGATGAGGCCGACGACAAAGCCGAGGGTGATGAGGAGGGCGGGTTGTAAAAAAGCGGAGAGCTGGCTTAGGTTTTTTTCTAGCTCTTCGTCGTAAATTTCGGCGAGTTTATGGAAGATGGATCCCATTTTACCGGTTTCTTCTGCGATGCTGAGCATGCGCACGATTAAGGAAGGGATCAGGGGTGAATTTTTGAGCTCCTGAGAAAGGGATTTTCCTTGAACGATTTTCTTTTCTGCGCCTTCGATGGTGTTTTCAAGCTGCGCAAGTTTGATCACTCCTCGAGAAAGTCGAAGAGTGTCAAGGAGAGGCACTCCATTTCCTAAAAGCAGGGCGCCGCAGCGGCAAAAACGGGCAAGCGAAGAGCGCAGAAGAAGATTTCTCAAAAAGGGAATTTTGAGAAGCATTTCTTCAACAAGAGTTTTTCCTCGATGTGAACGCAAAAAGAAGGCAATTGCTACGCCGAGCGAGGTGACGAGTAGCAACAAGTAACTCCAGTTTGCGTTGAGCCACTTGCTTAAGCCTACGATGAGTTGTGTCATGGGATGAAGGGGTCTTCCTTCGAAAAGTTCCTGGAGGGAAGGAACGACGAAAAACAGAAGGCCTCCTGTGACGAGAAAACAAAAGGTGAGCAAAATTGTCGGATAGGTGAGCGTGGAGATCAAAAGTTTGCGCAGTTTCTCTTTTTTGGTGATGAGCTCTGTTAGCTGTGTGAAAACACTGGCAAGGGATCCTCCTTCTTCTCCTGCTTTAACGAGGGAGAGATACACGGCATCGAAGGTTTTGGGATATTTTGCAAGTGTGGAGGAGAGAAGGCCTCCGCATTTCAGTCTGTCACAAAGATCTAAGAAAAGGGGATGACTTCTATGGTGTTTGTATTTTTCCTCAATGGTGAGCAGGCTTTCATAGAGAGGAAGCTCTGCCTGCAAGAGTTGTGCGAGCTCGCGTGTGAAAGTAAGCAGCATAGATCTATCTAAAACGATCTCTTTTTTCTTGTGAGGGGCAAGTTCAATCAAGAGGATTTCTTGTTTTAAGAGTCTTTCTTTGGCAAGCACGAGGGAGTCGGCGTCGATGACTCCTGCTACTTTTTTTCCGTCGGTAGTAAAGGCTTGATAGTGGAAAAGGGCCATATTTTTATTCTTCACAGCCTCGCGTGACACGAAGCACTTCGGCAGTTGTGGTGACTCCTTGTTGTACAAGTCGGGCGCCATCTTCGCGCAAGCTGATCATGTTTTGAAGAAGGGCCATCCTTCTGAGTTCTTCTGCATCTGCACTTTTTAAAAGCTGGCGCTTGATCGGAGAGGAAACGACCATGAGTTCATAAATCCCCCGTCTTCCTCGATACCCCGATTCGTAGCAGCTGCTGCATCCTTTTCCTTTGAAAAAGGGGGCATGGATGGCGCTTTCTTCGAGTCCAAGCTCTTTAATTTCTCCCGTTGTGGGAAGATATGAAAGGGCGCAGTCGGGGCAGATTGTACGCACAAGGCGCTGCGCTAAAACGGCAACCACAGAGGAGGAGAGGAGGTAGGGCTCGATTCCCATATCGACAAGGCGCGTGAGTGCAGAGGGGGCATCGTTTGTGTGGAGCGTGCTCAGGACGAGGTGTCCTGTGAGGGATGCTTGAATGGCAATTTCTGCTGTTTCTTTATCGCGGATCTCTCCGATCATGATGACATCGGGATCTTGTCTAAGAATATGGCGCAGGCCCGTTGCAAAAGTTAAGTGAATTTTTGCATTCACACCAATTTGCGCCATCCCTTGGAGTTTGTACTCGACGGGATCCTCGATTGTCATCACGTTGACTTCTTGAGAGTTCATTTCAGAAAGCGCGCTGTAAAGAGTGGTTGTTTTTCCACTTCCTGTTGGGCCTGTTACAAGAACGATCCCTTCGCTTAAAGAGCTTTGTTTTTTAAAGGTTTCTAGTAGGTCTTCGCGCATGCCAATTTTGCCAAGCCCCAAAATCACGTTGCTCTTATCGAGAATTCTTAAAACGATGCGCTCCCCAAACACAACGGGTACGGTGCTCACGCGAAAATCGATCTGACGCCCCCCCATTTTTAATTTGATGCGCCCATCTTGAGGAAGTCTTTGCTCTGCGATGTCGAGTTTTGCCATGACTTTAATGCGCGTGATGAGTTGGGTTTGAAATTCGCGCGGAGGTGCGTGGCGCATTTGAAGAACGCCGTCGATTCTGTAGCGGACGCCCAGCCCATTTTCTAGAGGCTCGAAATGGATGTCTGAGGCGCCTTGTCCAATTGCCTCTACTAGCATGGCATTGAGCATCCGAATGACGGGGGAGTCTGCTCGTTCATCGAGAAGATCGTAGCCTTCTGTGTCTTCTTCGTACTTTTTTCCTGCGTCTTGAAAACTCGCGATCAGCTTAGAGGTTTCATCTTCGTTTTGATGGTAGCAGCGTTCAATCGCTTCTTCGATGCTAGAGCGGGGCGCAAGAATCTCCTCTAGCTCTCTTCCTAATAGAACGCGCGCCTCTTCCAAGGTTTCAATATCGAGCGGGTTTGAGATGGCGACAAGAATGCGCCCTTTGCGCTCTTCTAGAGGGAGGAGAAGGCGTTTTTTAACAAAGTGGTACGGAAGGAGCGGTTTCCTTGCTTTTACAAAATGAAACATGGAGAGATCGCTATGGCTTTCCACTTCAAAACGCTTTGCCCAGACTTCAATTTCAGTAGTCATCGTTTTTTTGTGAAAAAGGTTTTTAAACTATCACTAAAAAATTTCCTGGTCTCTCGATCGCGCGCTTCTTTCATTTTTTCCAAAAATTCAGGGATATCTCCTGCCCGCTTTTTGAGCTGTTCTGTACGGATCTGATCGAGCTCATCTTTTGGATCGAGAACAATTTTGGGTGTGATGAAGAAAAACATCTCCGTATTGTTATCGATGAGTTTGGTGGATCCAAATAGCTTTCCAATTCCTGGGATATCGCCAAAAAAGGGCAGTTTTTCCTCGCTATCTTGACTGGCTTTTCTTCTCAAGCCTCCTAAAATCACGGTTTGGCCATCAACGACACGCACTTCGTTTTGAATGTGGCGCTTGTCCACAAGGGGACGATCGTCAGGGCTGGGCTTTGTCGTATCAAAGGTGATATCTGTCTGCAAGGTAACAAATCCTTTTCCTTCACTCACTTCGCCTTCATCATCGGGAAGATGCACCGTAGGGGTTAAAACAATGGTGATTCCATACTGCGCACGTGTAAAGGATTTTTCAAACGCGATGCCCTTATTTGTGTCGATGGGGGCAGCTCCATTATTGATCGAGATCTCTTCTGTGATGGCAATGGTTGCAGGCGTCTGATTGACAGTGATCAATGAAGGGGCTGCATTCAATTGGATGTCTTCCTGAGACATCAGGAAGTTATAGGCAAAATCAAAGGGGGGATGGTGTTTTTTGCTGAAGAAAAACGCAAGTACACCTCTTCCGACTGGGGTATTTGCAGAATCAAATCTAATGTGATTGGACTTTGTGCCCAATTTCAGAAGATTCAATCCAAAACTATTCTGGGTATTTAAGCGCTTTTCAAAGAGCAACACCTCAATTTGGACCATTTTTTTGGGAACGTCCAGTTTGCGCAAGAGTTCTTTAATTCTAGTGAGGGTGTCTCTGCGGATGACCATTAAAATGGTGCCGGTTTTGGGGTCGGGAATGAAATGGTCTGAGCCTTCTTCCTCATACTCTAAATGGGAGACGATAGAAGGACGTGCAGGGGGTGGGGGATTGGCAAGAGCAGGAGGATTTGGAGCGTAACCGTCGGGCGGTTTTACCCCAGGCCCCTGAATCGAATAATTCATCTCATAGTTGTTATTTTCCCCTTCTGGCGCTGCATAGAGAAGAGATGTGTAGACTTTGTCCAAAACTTTGGCAAGTTCGGTGGGATCGCTGTGTTTACAAGAATACAAAAATACTGTCATTTCCGAAGGATCTTGAAGTTGGTCTTCAGTCTCTTTAATGATTTTTTCTGCCCGATCAACAATTGTTTGAGTCCCCACTAAAATGAGAGCTCTTCCCTGATTAAGAGGAAGAACAGTTAAACCTTCCTGATCGACCCGTGCAAAGGGTGTGCGGGCTTTGTCGATAGCATCTGAAAAAAATGAAGTGAGGATCTTCTCCATCTCCTTAACACTCATTTTTGTGATGGGAACAACGCGTGATACTTTTCCTTTGATCCCTTCCCAAACGGTGTTGTACAGAGAAAGCAGTCTTTCAATCTCTTCTTTAGGGGCCACAATGGCAATTTTGTTTCCCACCTGATGCAAAAAAGTCTGTCTCATATCTGAAAATTTTTCGAAGAATTGAAAAACCCCTTTTGTTTGCTCAACTGGAGGAGAAAAAAGATAAAAAACCCGTGCGTACGGATGCACAAGTTGAAGTTGTTCGGGCGTTGCGACGATATTTTTTATAGCTGAGGGGTCTTGCTTTAAAATGTAGAGCTGTTTGGTGTATGCATTGAGTTTTTTTACCCCAATGCCGTTGTGCCCCAGAATGATTTCAAGGACCTCATCCCATGCCTCGCGTGGAATGGGGATGTTGGAATGCATATTTAATTTTAACGCGGCAAGTTCTGGGGGAACAATGTAGAGAAAATCCATGGCCCCATACTCCATCACGAGCTGCCCTAAAGTCGTCTCTTCTTGGTCCCAAAGTGCATACCCTTCTTCTTCATTTTTTGAATCGCTCACGGCGTCTTTTCGCCATTTTTCTTGAAGCTCCTGGATCTCGTGCTTAATGTTTCCCACTTGGATAAGAAGCTCGGCATAGGCAGCCTCATGCGCTTCTTTTTTGTAGAGTTCATCGGCTTGCTTGTAATGGGCATCGAGTTTAGAGCGGAGGCTCACAAGATCACGATTGACATTTTGGAGGGCACGATCGATGTTTCCCTCCTTTTTCTGAATAGATTCTGCCATCTTTTCTTCGATAGTAGCCGCCAAAACAAGACAAGGAAAAAATAAGAAGATTAACAATAGGTTCATCGCCTTTTTCTTCTCTCTTTATTTTTTCCATTTTTCTTTTCGACAGATACGGGCAAAGATAGAGCTTGCATCTGGGTACGCATCGCATCAAAGAGATGGCCTTTTATATGCGTTTTTCCTTGGACTTGCTCTAATCCTTCAAAGATGAATAGCTCTCCGGAAATCCTGTGGTGTAGACAGTCTTCGATCTGCTCTTTGCTGCGCAGAGTGCGCCAGCCTGAAGAAGTCTTGATGACCCAATCTCCTGCGCGCAAAACGATACGTCTTTTTCCTGCAACACACGTGACCTCTGTGTTGTTGCGCAAACGGATTGAAGAAAATAGGGATGTCTCTCTCGCACCCGCCTTTGTCCCTTCGCTTTCTAGAGTTTTTGCAAGATGAAAAAATCCCGATTCATCCCAGACTTCCATTTCGACAAGACGCGGAGTA
>CAZLDZ010000085.1:0-5600 GCA_964558435.1 uncultured bacterium | reverse complement strand
ATGCCTTGCGCGCGTTCAGCTTGGGTGTGCTCCCCTTTTCACAAAATGCAACGTTTATCTGCGGAGAAGAAGATTGGAAATATCGCGCACTTTATCGTACACTCCCGCAAGAAAGCCAAGTGATTGTTGCGCCCGGCTGTGGGCATGCTCTTCACCTGGAAAACCCCAAACTGTGTGCTGAGATCATTAGAACATGTTTACAGACATCAAATACGTAAAAAACGCAGGCATCGCCAAGATCACGATCAACCGCCCCGAAGTGCGCAACGCCTTTCGGCCAATGACTGTCAGCGAAATGTCCCAAGCCCTTTTGGATGCGCGCAACGACCCCGAAATTGGCGTCATCGTGCTGACAGGTGAAGGAAGAGAAGCCTTCTGCTCTGGGGGCGATCAGAGAGTGCGTGGTGATGCGGGCTATCTCGATGAAGAAGGCCATGCCCGCCTCAACGTTCTTGATCTACAAAAAGAGATCAGATCATGCCCCAAACCCGTCATCGCCCAAGTCGCAGGCTACGCCATCGGTGGCGGCCATGTCTTGCATGTTGTCTGCGATCTTACCATCGCCGCCGAACACTCGATTTTTGGCCAAGTCGGCCCCAAAGTCGGCTCCTTTGATGGGGGCTTCGGCGCAAGCTACCTCGCCCGCCTCGTCGGCCAAAAAAAAGCGCGCGAAATCTGGTTCCTCTGCAAACGCTACACAGCCCAAGAAGCCCTTGCCATGGGCCTTGTCAACTGCGTCGTGCCTTACGAGGATCTCGAAGAAACCACCCTCTCCTGGTGCCGCGAAATCCTCAAACACTCGCCTCTGGCCCTCCGCTGCCTAAAATCTGCTTTCAACGCCGACTGTGACGGACAAGTCGGCATCCAAGAGCTCGCCGGCAACGCCACCCTCCTCTACTACATGACCGAAGAAGCACAAGAAGGCCACAAAGCCTTTTTAGAAAAGCGCACCCCCGACTTTTCCGCATTTCCGAGAAGGCCATGAACGTGTGGCTTCAAGCGGCACGACCGCGAACTCTTGTGGCTACCCTGGCGCCCATCTTGATCGGCAGCACACTTGCTTTATCTTCTGGTTCCTTCCATTTTGTCACTTTTCTGTTCACACTTTTGTGCGCTCTTTGCATCCAAATCGGCACTAATTTTACGAACGACTACCACGATTTTAAAAAAGGTGCCGATACATCTTCACGAAAAGGTCCAACCCGAGTCATGCAAGCCAGTCTTGTAACTCAGTTACAAATGCAACGCGCGATGATCACGGCCTTTTCTTTGGCAGCACTTTTTGGAAGTTATTTAGTTTGGCAAGGGGGAGCTGTCTTTGCTGTGCTGCTCGCCATTTCCATCGCCGCCGGTTACTTATATACCGCAGGACCCTATCCCCTCGCCTATCTCGGCCTCGGCGACCTTTTTGTCCTGATTTTTTTTGGTCCCGTAGCAACGCTGGGTACGTATGTCTTGCAAACCAAAAATTTTTCGTGGGATGCTTGTTTAGTCGGCCTCGGCCCCGGCGCTCTTTCCTGGGCCATCCTCATCCTCAACAACCTCCGCGATCTCGAAGAAGACAAAAAAGCCAGCAAAAAAACACTCTGCGTCCGTTTTGGCAAAACCTTCGGAAAAACACTTTATGTGACGGCGCTTGCGCTCGCGCTTTTTTGTCCGCTGCTGTTTAGAAAAACTCACCCAGGCGCCCTCCTTGCCTCACTCACCTTCTTTTTGATGCTACCGCTTGCCCGTCAAGTCATCATCAACGAAACATTCCAAGCTTCTTTTGCAACAACAGCCGCTCTCCTTCTACCTTACACCCTGCTTTTTTGCTGCGGCTGGCTTTTATGAAACTCCAAAAGTACACAATTGTCACACAAATTGGACCAAGACACGGCGCGCTTTTAGAGCTCCATGAAAATGGGAAAATCGGCCTAGGCGATATCGCCCCTTTGCCACCTTGGAGTCAAGAAAGTTTAGATGCAGCTATGCAGGATGCGCACAAAGGATGCTTTGCACTTCCTTCATGCAACTTTGCCTTCGATGCCGCAAAACTCATGCTCAGCCGCGCGCCTGCCCCCTTGCGCCTTCCTGTCGCGCCCCTCATCCAAAATAGCGCCGACGCCCAAGCCTTCATTGGCAAAGCCACGTCGGCAAAAATTAAGCTCGGCCACCTCTCCGATGAAGAAGCGCGCGCGCTCATTCAAGCTCTACAAGGAAAATTTCGCCTCCGCGTCGATCTCAACCGCAAATGGCCCCTCGAACGCTCACGCAGTTTTTTCGCTCAGTTTTCCCCAGAAATTTTCGAATACATCGAAGAGCCCTGCACCACACTCGAAGACCTATTCGCCTTCCCCTTCCCCCTCGCTCTCGACGAAACCCTCCGCGAGCACCCCCTAGAAAAGCTCCTCGCCATCCCCACACTCCAAGCCCTCATCTACAAACCCACCCTCCACGGCGGCCTCTCCATCGCACGCACATTAAAAACCGCCGCCCAAAAACGCCACATCGACCTCATCTTTTCCAGCTGCTACGAAAGCGGCGTCGGCATCCGCGCCATCGCCTACTTCGCCGAAGAGCTCAACCTTACAGAAAAGCCCTTCGGCATCGACACCTACCGCTATTTACATGAGGATGTATTGAAAGAAAGGCTGAATTTTCAGCCCGGATGGATTAACATTGCAATATGTTGAAAATAAGCAACTTACAGTTATTAATTATGCTAATACAGCATAAAAACTACCAAGAATTATAGCATAAATGCTATAAGAAAATAAGGAACACCCTACATGCAAGCCTATGTTAAGAGCAGAAAAAACCTTTATCGATAAACTTTTAAAAACGGGCCGCAGACTTCCCAAAGAAGTCCTTTTTCAAGACCCTAAAATTCTACTAAGAATCATCAGAAAACGCTTAAGAATGACACAACAACAACTAGCAAAACGCGCAAAGCTTCCCCAATCTACAATTGCAAGAATTGAATCGGGAAAAATTAGTCCTTCTTATGAGACACTTCAGAAAGTTTTCCATGCGCTACATTGCTCTATAACCCTTCTTTTAGTTCCTGAGGCCCTCCCAGATACGCTCTTAAAAAAACAAGCGTTAGCTGCTGCTAAAAAACGCGTGAAATACGTTGCAGGGACAATGGCTCTAGAAGACCAACTCCCTTCCAATAAAACATTAAAAGACATGCTGCGTGATGAACAAAAAAAGCTTCTGGATTCTGAAACCACGAAAATTTGGGATCTGTAAATGCTCGAGCTACTCATTCCCACTGGAGCCACTCCGATCGAAGAAGTCTCAGGTTTGCGACTTCAATGGATCAAAACAAGAGAACAGTTAAACGCTGCCGAAGCAAACAACATTTTGCGCGCAACTTCGAAATATTTCACAAACAAGCAAAATCCTAAAAAATGGCTAAATGAAAAAACTCTAAGAAAAATTCACTACGAAATGTTTTCTTCCGTTTGGGATTGGGCAGGTTCTTTTTACTTAGGCCCGAAAAGAAATATTGGCGTGGACTCTTTCCAAATTCCAATTCTCATACGTCAACTCTGCTTAGATATTCACTATTGGTTAGAAAAACCAAGCGATCTCTCCCCGCTGGAACAAAGCGCACGCATTCACCATCGGCTGGTCCAAATTCACCCCTTTACAAATGGAAATGGAAGACATGCGCGTTTTATTGGAGATCTATACCTTCATTCACTAGGTGGCACAAACCCAGAATGGCCCGAAGGAAATCTTTCCCAAAACAGCAATGTGCGCTCTGACTACATCCATTCACTCAAAATGGCAGATATCGGCGATTATTCCTTTCTTCTTGCTTTAATGGAAAAACACGGTGGTAAGGATTGATGCGTGAATCTTTAGGAAGCTGGTTTGAGCCATTCCACAATCTTGGGACCGGCTGTGTAAAGCAAACCTACGTGACCCGCACGCACCATGTGTATGTGCTGCGGGTTTTTCAGAGCTTTTTCTGCCAGTCTTTGAGTAGGTGCCTGCCCAATAAGATTGTCATACGTGCCGTGGATGGAGAAATATTTGTTGTTTCCAGCAATGGATGCATAGGACTGGCCCAACAATACAATGCGGCCAATACCTTTCATTCCTGCCCTATCCTCTGCGAGAAAAGCTCCCCTCGAATGTCCGATTAAATCAATCTCCACATCTTCGCCAAACAGCTTGCGAATTTCTGCCATTTTTTCATTAATAATGTGTGTGTCTTCCTCACCACGCAGGCTTACAGTAAAGACGGCAGGACGATAATCCGGATCTTTTTGAAGCGCCGCCGCGATACTGGTAAAAGCCGAAGGACTATGGCAGTTACCGTGCAAACAAAGAACAGGATTAAAACGGCGCTGTTCCTCTGTGATCTCTTTTGGGTTCGCTCCTGAAAAGTGGGGCTCTCCTCCCCATCCGTAAATGAGCCATTCGATGACAGCGCGCAGCACACTGACCGGCTCGGAAAGCATGTAACTTACAACAAATTTGCCTACGCCATCTCCCAAATATTCACAGAAAGCTCTAATCCCCCTCTGATAAGCCAAAAAAATGCGCCCACAACAAGACTCTTCTTCAGATGGATTTAAAGGATCGATAGGAATTAATATTTTTTCAATTGGTGGTATGCTCATAGACAAAAAATTATATAATATTTCTTTATAATTGTCGATAAACTTGATTATTAATTTTTAACATACTTAAAATAAATTACTTAATGTCTTATTGGAAATTTTCAAAGTCCCACTTTGAAAATTTCCAAAATTCACTTAACACGTTCTTCATCAATATGTTAGTTGGTTAAAATCAAAAGCCCAGGCGAGCTGGGCTTTTTATCAAGTATGCTTGCTTGGAAAATAGGCCTCAGGCTTTTGCGTGATGTATTTGGCACGCAAGTCTGGCCGTTCATTGCGAGGCAGCCCCATGTAGCCATCGCGCCCATCGATGAGGTCATAGATGCTTCCGCATTTTTCAATCAGAAAACCCACGAGACCTTTATCGGCATCTTTTGGGCTCAGGTGGATGACGTAGTATTCTCCCCAGAAACTTTTGTGGTGGCCGGGCGTTTCGTAAGGACCGGGACCGCCAAGTGCTGACAGTACAGACCCAATGGCATGAAATGCCTTTGTGGGAATTTGCAGGGCTTGTTTACAGAGTTCACGACAGTTTTCAATACGCATAAAAGCCTCCTTGTGTTTTTGCAGTCATTTTAGTCCACGTCCCACTTTTTGCCACGCCTGCACACGTTTGTTTTTCACCTAGTTTTTGTGTATCTTTAATGTATTCTTATAGTTTTCATTGAGAAAAATACAGACAACACGGATAGTGAAAATAAACTAGAAAATAGGTTGAAATTTATGTTGCGTGGTCTTTTTGGGAATCAGAGTGTGGAGCGGATTCTTCTGTTTTTGTTTGTGAATGAAGAATGTTACGGGGCGCAGATCCGCGCGCTTTTGAATGTGCCGCTTACGCCTGTGCAGCACAGCTTGGCGCGCCTAGAAAAAGCAGGCATTATTTATAGCCGTGTGGAGGGAAAAACGCGGATTTATCGACTGAATCCTTCCTTTCCCCTCTACCATGAATTGGAACTCATGTTGAAAAAAGCCTACACGCTG